>JAYSPO010001042.1:0-9817 GCA_043722015.1 Candidatus Kuenenia sp.
GCTGACCGGAGCGATCTGTTGCAGTTCCTTGTCCAGTGCGACAACCGGTTGTGACCAGTCAATTGCATCGTGCAAATCGGGAAAGCCGAATTCCATGAATGGCTTTAGAAACGCATCCAGGAATTCCTTCCACGGGCTGTCGTATTCGGTCATTCGTGCTCTCGTGAGGATGATGCGGTCTGAAGGAGTTCAGTCTACATCGTTCGCAACGATTTTGAAAACCTTCCATGAACGAGAGTAAGCAGGTGACGATTGAACCCCGTTTGAGAACCCACCAGACTCAAACAAATCCGAACCCAAACCCTCGACGAGCGGCAGGGCGTCAGTCGTCAGCCCTCCGTGTGCGATTCTTCTTCAGTCCGTCTCTTGCAGAAATATGTTGCTCGAAATTGCTTGCTGATTGCGGTCGGTGATCGGCGTGTCGTCCGTCCAGAATATTCGCATTAATCGTCTGAGCAAACTCGCAGGAAAAACTCGATTATCAGGGTGAGATTTCATTGACTTCCACTGATACGGATCCTGCCACCATTAGTGTTTTCTGCCACCATTAGTGTTTTCGAGCTCGCTTTGGATATGGACAACAATGGTACGTTTGAATCGAAGAAGTACTTCCACCGCTTGCTGGGTGACGTGAATGGCAGTGGCGCTGTCGATGCTGCCGACAAGACGCAAGTCCTGTTAGCCCAGGGTGCGACCTACAATGCCGAAAACGACGTCAAAGGGGATGGATTCGTAAATATCACAGATACATCATTGGTCACACGAGCAGTCGGCAGGAAGCTGAAAGGCGGACTGTTCCGCGACGACCAGGAGTCTGTCCCGATGCTCCACAACTGTGAGCCGCAAGACGCTGGCAGGCCGTTGATTGAGAGATTCAAATAGCGTGTGTGCAGTGCCAACGGAACACACCAGTCTCACACGCCTTTCCAAAATGGTGCGTTGCGCTCCGCTTCACGCACCCTACAATTAAGAACCGCTGAAAAAACTTCCGTGACCGCGTTGTGTCGAGAGTGGTCGAGATGCAAGGAAAAACTACGAGACGACAAATGGTCTCAGAGCCAGGTGCTGATGTCTGTGAAGAAACTGTCGATGTCCGCAGTGACGATGTCACGATTTGCCAGCGTCGCTCCCAGGCTGTTCAGCAGATACCAGTCGTTTCCATCGCCGCCTGTGAGCGTGTCCTTTGCGGCATCCTCCTGCACGGTGGTCGATCTGAGCGTAGAACTGCCATTCGCTCCCCCGGACAGCGTTCCCAGGAGATGAGCTTTCCGATCGTTGAAGCTGTTTGCCGAAGTCCATTCGGCGTGGATCAGTGCCAGCGCGGCAGCATCCGACTCCAGGATGTAGCGCCCTCCGATCAGCAGATCTTCGTCTGTCCCTCCTGTCAGCGTGTCGGCGCCGCTGCCTCCGATCAGTATGTTCTTTCCGTCGCCGCCCTGTAGCACATCGTTGCCGGTGCCGCCCGTCAGGATGTCATCGCCATCGCCGCCCGACAAAGTGTTATTGAGAGCATTCCCGATCAGCGTATCGTCCCCCAAACCACCTGACAGGTTTTCAAGGGCTGTTGCCGATCCAAGTGTCAACGTGAGGTTTGAATTGACCGTCTGTGCGGTCGTCAGGCCAAGGTTGACGGCAACGTCAGCAGTGCTTCCCACAAAGGACAGACTGTCGATCCCCAGATTGTCAACGACATTGTCCGACCCAAGAGCTGTGTTTGTATTGAATAGATAAGTGTCGTCACCGGCTCCGCCGGTCAGCACATTGTTCAGCGAGTTCCCGGTGAATTTGTCATTGAGTGCCGTGCCGATGACATTCTCGATCGTCGTACCCGATGACAGATTCAAACTCAGGCCCGCGTTTACGACCTGGGCCACAGCATTCGACAGGTTGATCGCGATACTGCGAGTCGTGCTGCCGCTGAAATCAAGAGTATCCGTGCCAGCGCCCGCTTCGTTGATCGTGTCACTGCCCAGTGCGAGGTCGGTGTCAAACAGGTATGTGTCGTTGCCTGTTCCACCCGTCAGCACGTTGGCCAGCGAATTTCCCGTGATGGTATCATTGAGTGCCGTGCCGATGACGTTCTCGATCGTCGTGCCGGATGACAGAGTCAACGTCAGGCCAGCGTTCACAACCTGTGAAGCAGCGTTTGACAGGTCGATCGTGATGCTGCGAGTCGTGGTGCCACTGAAATCGAGGGTATCTGTGCCGCCGCCCGTTTCGTTGATCGTGTCACTGCCCTGAGCCAGATCGATATCGAAGATGTAGATGTCGTCGCCTGCTCCGCCCGTCAACAGGTTGGCGAGCGTGTTTCCGGTAATCGTATCGCTAAGGGATCCGCCGCCGACGTTCTCCATCGTCGTGCCGGATGAGAACGCCAACGACAAGGCCGAGTTCACAACCTGTGACGATCGCGACAGGTCAATGTTGATGCTGCGAGTCGTGGTGCCGCTGAAATCCAGCGTGTCCGTTCCACCGCGTGAGTCGATGATCGTGTCGCTCCCAAGTGCGCCGTCGGTGTCGAAGACATAGACATCGTTGCCTGCTCCGCCCGTCAGCGTGTCATTGCCTTCGCCGCCAATCAGAATCGTGCCCTCGGTCACGCTGCTGCCAATGGTCAGCGTGTCATTGTTGTCACCACCGTCAGCGATCAGTGCTGTCCCCGAAGCGAGGCTATTGACACTGATTGCGTCATTGCCGGCGTACCCGTAAATATTGATGCCCGTAACCGCAGATGAGACAAACGCTGCAGAGGCCCCATTGAGCACGACCGTCAGCGTCGATGCCGACGTGACCGTAATCGTGTCCGCCAGTGCCGTTCCGTAGACATAGAGGATCGTGCCAACCAGCTGCAAATTGCCACTGACAGATCGCGACGCAATGTTGCTCAGGCTGTTGGCCACCTCCCCGTCGCTGACCGTGAATCGCACCGTTCGTGCTGTGGCACTCTGCGAAGAACTGACGAACAGCACCGTCCGCAGCGCCGCTTGATAGTTCGCCACAGTGTCCGTGCCGGAAAGCGTGAGCGTACCGGCCTCATCCCATGACCCGCTGATGTTCCCGGTGTTCACGAACACAAGCTGGTCGCCGCTCTGGTATCCCGCGTGGATCTTCACCGTCGCCCCGGTGAGATTGACGCCGTCCACATCAGAGATGGTCAACGTCGAAGTGATTGCGGTGGCGGCGGCAGAAGGCGCGTACGGCACTGCTGCCGTTTCGATGTTGGCAAGCAGCGGCGCATCATTGACTGCAGTCACATTGATGCTCATTGTCGCGGAGACCGTGCCCGCGTCCGCATCATTGATCGTGAAGTCGAATGTACTGCGAACCGTTCCACTCAGATTTGTTGCTGGCGTGTAAACAAATGAGCTCAACTGCGCAGTGGTGATTGTCATCCCGTTCGTCGCTGCAGTCGTGCCGGAGCCTTGATTCACAGTCAGCGTGTCGCCGCTGGCAGGGTTCAGATTGCTGATTGTGATCGATACAAGTGAGTCACTTTCCACGTCCGCGAACTGGAAGTCCGACGACACGAACGTCTTGGCGATGTCTTCGTCCGTCGTCACGCTGCTGGCCTGCGCCACCGGCACATCGTTGACATTGGTCACATTGATGTTCATCGTGGCCGACACCGTGCCAGCGTCCGCATCGCTCACCCTGAAGTTAAAGTGACTGCGGGCCGCCCCGATTGCATTCGTCGGCGGTGTGTAGACCATCGTCGCAATCTGTGCCGCCGTGATCGTCACGCCGTTTGTCACCGGGATCGGGCCGGAACCCTGATCCACCGTCAGAGTGTCGCCGCTCGCCAGTGACAGTCCGCTGATCGTGATCGAGACCAGACTGTTCCCCTCGACATCCATAAACAGGAAGTCTGACGATGCGAACGTCAGCGGCGTCTCTTCGTTCGTCGTGACGCTGCTGACCTGCGCCACCGGGACATCGTTGACCGCAGTGACGTTGATGCTCATGGATGCGGAGACCGTACCGGCGTCTGCATCATTGACCATAAAGGAAAACGTGCTCCGCGGAACGCCATTCGCGTTCGCCGCAGGCGAGTAGACGATGGTTCCGATCTGGGCCGCTGTGATCGTCATCCCGGTGCTGACCGCAATCGGACCGGAACCCTGGTCAACCGTCAGGGCGTCACTGCCTGTCAGACTCAGGTTGCTGATCGTGATCGAGACAAGGCCATTGTTTTCCACATTCGTGAATAGAAAGTCCGATGTCGTGAATGTTTTGGCGATGTCTTCGTTCGTCGTCACGCTGCTGACCAGGGCCACTGGCGCATCGTTGACAGCGTTAACGTTGATATTCATCGTCGCCGCCACCGTGCCGCTTCCTTCGTCATTCGCCTTGAAGGAAAACGACCCCCTTGCGGCGCCATTCGCATTCGCTGCCGGCGTGTAAATCACTGTCGCAATCTGCGCTGCCGTGATCGTCATCCCGTTCGTGACAGCAATCGGTCCTGAACCCTGATCGACCCGCAGTGTGTCACCACTTGCCAGCGACAGTCCGCTGATTGTGATGGACACCAGACTATCACTCTCGACATCCGTGAACAGGAAGTCCGACACCGCAAACGTTTTGGCTGTATCCTCGTTCGACGAGACGCTGCTGGCCTGCGCCACCGGCAAGTCGTTCACAGCCGTGACATTGATGTTCAACGTTGCTGAAACGGTGCCAGGGTCGGCGTCGCCCACCTTGAATTCGAATCTGCTTCGCGTAGCGCCGTTCGCGTTGGACGCCGGAGTGTAAACCATCGTCGCGATCTGCGACGCCGTGATCAGCATTCCGTTCGTGACGGTTACCGATCCGGACCCCTGGTCGACGGTCAGCGTGTCGCCGCTCGCCAGATTCAGATTGCTGACAGTGATCGACACGAGGGAGTTGTTTTCCACATCTGTGAACTGGAAGTTCGATGTCGCAAACGTTTTCGCCGTATCCTCGTTTGTCGTCACGCTGCTGTTCTGTGCCACCGGCACATCATTGACCGCAATGATATTGATGTTCATTGTCGCGGAGACTGTGCCGGTGTCCGCATCGTTCCCCGTAAAGGAAAACGTGCTGAGCGGCGTTCCATTCGCATTCGTCGCTGGTGTGTAAACCATCGTCGCGATCTGCGCTGCCGTGATTGTCATCCCGTTCGTCACCGTCACCGGGCCTGCGCCCTGGTTGACCGTCAGCGTGTCGCCGCTCGCCAGGTTCAGATTGCTGACCGCAATCGAAACCGGAATGTTATTCTCCGCGTCCGTGAACTGAAAATCCGACGCCGTAAACGTGAACTGGGTGTCCTCGACTGGCGTAACACTACTCGTCTGTGCCACCGGCGCATCATTCACGGCAGTGACATTGATGCTCATCGTCGCCGAAACTGTGCCGGAGTCCGCGTCGTTGACTTTGAAGGAAACCGTGCTGAGCGGCGCGCCGTTCGCGTTGGCCGCAGGTGTGTAAACCATGGTTGCAATCTGCACCGCCGTGATTGTCATTCCGTTCGTGACTGTCACAGGGCCGGAACCCTGGTTCACTGTCAGAGTGTCGCCGCTGACAAGGCTCAGCCCGCTGATCGTAATCGACACAAGGACGTTGCTTTCCACGTCCGTGAACAGGAAATCTGATGCTGCAAGCGTTTTCGCCGTGTCCTCGGCGGTCGTGATGCTGCTGGCCTGAGCCACAGGTGCATCATTCACCGCCGTAACATTCAGGCTCATTGTTGCAGATATTGTGCCAGCGGCCGCGTCGTCGGACTTAAACGAGAACGTGCTGAGCGCCGCACCATTCGCATTTGCCGCAGGCGTGTAAACCATCGTCGCAATTTGCGTCGTTGTGATTGTCATCCCGCTCGTGACAGTCACCGGGCCAGCGCCCTGGTTCACCGTCAGGGTGTCTCCGCTCGCAAGGCTCAGTCCGCTGATCGTGATCGACACGAGGGCGTTGCCTTCCACGTCCGTAAACAGGAAGTCCGATGCCGCAAACGTTTTCGCCGTATCTTCGTTCGTCGTAACGCTGCTGGCCTGAGCCACCGGCGCGTCATTGACTGCGGTAATGGCGATTGTACTGGTCAACGTATTGCTCAGCTTAATGCCGTCGTCAACGACAAGTTCGACAGACCGCGTCGTTGTGGTCGGAGTATCGCTCGTATTGGAGTAAGTCACAGCTCGCAACGCAGACTGCCACTGCGCCTTTGTGGCGGACGAGCCGCTGGATTTCAGTTTGAGAACGCCAGTCTGGTTATTGAAGGATGCCGTAATATTTCCCATCGTCGAGTTGTCATTCGTAAACCCGAGCACGTCTTCGTTGGCCACGAAGTTCGTGATGGTTGCGGTCGCACGCGTCAGCGTGGCACTGTCCGGGTCTGTGACAACGACCCCCGAATCGATCGCTGTGGCTGCGTCATTTTCGATGTACGTGATGCTGCCTGCAGTGGCCAGAACCGGTGGCGCATCGACCTTGAGCTCATTCTCGTAAGTGCTCAGGAACAGATCGCCACCGATCTGATAGAGCACCAAAACGTCCTGGAACGCGGGGTTGATCGCAACATTGGAACTTGTTCCGGACGCTACAGTGACAGGGCTGGCAAAGCTGGCTCCCAGATCCTGGCTAACCTGATACTTCATCACTCCCGCTTCGTTGTACGAGTCGATCACGTTGCCCGTCGCGTCGGCAGCAAGCGACCGACCCTGGGAGTTACCACTGTTGTTTCCGAAGGTCAGGGATGTGGCGGTGTTGGCCTGGAGATTGATCCTGGCGGCCACATTGCCGTTGCGATTGCTACCCGCAACGAACGCAAGATCTCCGGCGGGTCCAAACGACACCGCAGTGGTACTGTGGGAGACAGCAGGGCTGCCGGCAGGCGTCGCGTCAGCTGAAAACGAGGCTCCGGAGTCAGTGCTTTTGGACAGCAGGACGTCCGAGTAGTCGCCGATGTTGTAGACATCACCGGTCGTCGGATCGGTTTCCAGTTTTCGGTAGGCAAGGGAATCGACAGCCGCCGACGTTCACGTCCCGATGCCGTTTGCGTTATTGTGGAACACCAGCGAGTTTTGGCCGCCAGATCCCTGAACATAGACGTCCGAACCGAAAACAGCGAGGTTGATGCCCCGGAAATTGACAGCGTTTGTGGTGATGGTCTGCGGAGAAGAGAACGCGGCACCATCGTTCGTACTGACACTCAGGAAAGCGCTGCCTCCCGAAACCCAGGCCACGTAAACATGACTCGTCCCCTGAGTTTCGACGGCCACATAGGTTGCCGAAGTGTTTGCCACCAGAACACCTGGCTGAAAACTCTGGCCCCGGTTCAGACTCGATGCCACTCGAACCTGACTGCCGCCGTACGCGACGTGAATATCGCCATCGACCGAGGCCGCGATGTTGTCAGTGTTGTTGGCCTGATCGATGGTGACGTTGGAATTGTCATTGACCTGAATGGAACTATACAAGGCAGACAACAGCGTTAGATCTTCCAGCCGTTCAATCATGCGAGCCAATGGGCCGCCATAGGTAAACGACTGGCGCGTCCGGCCAGAGCGAGACGGCCTGCACTGTTTCGTCTCCCGCGTCTGACCCAAGGCTGCCAGAATTCGACCGGCAATGACATTGCAGGATTTTGGAAACGACATGCGACATACCCCTCGGAAGAGCCGGAGATCCTGTGTATCAGCTGGAAACAGCACTGAAGCTCCGTCCTGAATCCTGTCTCAGGCCGCGATGCTGGTGCAGAATTCTGCGTATCGAAGCAATATTCGCCAACTTGCCTGCCTGGTTTGCGGATTCCCCCAGGGCGTCACCGATCCGGTGGGAACATTTCATGCGCAACAGTTGCAACGACTATCCTGAGGGTGTCACAATCCACATCTCGGACTGGTCTGGCCACGATGAGCGCTCGTCCCCATCGAGCCCTGATTATCACCAGATGCGAAAACAACGCGAAACGACATCATTGCCCGGCTTGCCCGAGCGGGATGATGATCCTGAGATTGTGCAGTAGCAGGATCACCGCTGCGTGCCGGCAAGCTGCATGGTGGCGCGATGTGTTGATTGCATGATTCGATTCTGGTGGTGATTATTGCTCAACGGAGGCATCATGAAGACAACTTCTCGGATCACAATCATCCTGTTGCTGTTGTGTATCGGCACGCCCGACATGGTGTTTTCGCAGGAACTGTCGCCACTCACGCGGCTGAAGTACAACAATCCGGGACTCGTTGTTGATCTCGGTGTCGGGCTTTGGGCCTGGCCGATGCCAATGGATCATGACGGCGACGGGGATATCGATCTGCTGGTGGCGTGTCCGGATCGACCGTCGAATGGAGTCTGGTATTTCGAAAATCCTGGCGTGAATTCGAAAGCACGTCTGCCTGTCTTCAAAGCTGGCATGCGGCTTGGACCTGCTTCAGCGGACATGACATTGTCGATGGTGAATGGGACCGCACGTATTCTTGCAGGCAACAATGAACTCATCGGGTTTCGGGACGGCGACTGGAAAACGCTGACTTCTGTTTATCCGTCAAAGACCGTGCTTCCGATTCAGCACAATCGCGATAACTTCTGGCGATTCGCGGATTACGATGGTGACGGGCTCCATGATTTGCTCGTCGGCCACGGCGACTGGACAGAGTTTGGCTGGTTTACCGAAAACGACTGGTGGAAAGACTACAATTGGCAGGGCGTCTGGACCGGCGGGCCACTGAGAAGTCACGTCCTCTGGCTGCGTAACCACGGCACGGACGCCGCTCCGGAGTATGCATCGCCCGAACCCATTCTGGCCAACGGCGTCCCGATCAGCACTTACGGCCGACCGGGGCAGAACCTTGCCGACTTCGATGGTGACGGAGATCAGGATCTCCTCTGCGGCAGCTTTCTGGATAGCTTCACGTACTACCAGAATACCGGCACGCGAACTTCTCCTGTCTTTGCTGAAGGTCGGCCTTTGGTCAATGAGGATCGTGTGATCTCGATGGATCTGGAGATGATAGTGCCGCATGCGATCGATTGGGATCACGATGGCGATGTGGATCTGATTGTCGGTGACGAAGACGGCCGCGTGGCTTTGGTCGAACATAAAGGCCACGTGATCGACGGATTGCCGCAATTTGAACGACCGTATTATTTTCAACAGGTCGCGGATGAACTCAAATCCGGCGCGCTGGCATCGCCGTCAGCTGTCGACTGGGACGGGGACGCGGACGATGACATCATCACCGGCAACACCGCAGGCTATATCGAGCTCTTCGAAAACCTGAGTGGTCGTGGCATCGATCCGCCCGCATGGGCCGCGCCTGTGCGACTCACAACAAACGACAACGTGACGATCCGCATCATGGCGGGCCCGAACGGATCAATTCAGGGTCCATGCGAAGCCAAATGGGGCTATACGACGGTTTCGGCGATTGACTGGGATCATGACGGACTTCCGGACATCCTGGCAAATTCAATCTGGGGCCGAGTCGACTGGTATCGGAACATTGGAAGTCGCGAACAGCCGCAACTGGCAACCGCGACACCGATTAAAGTCGAGTGGCCGTTGGCATCTCATCCGCCAAAGCCGGCATGGAACTGGTGGAATCCCGAACCCGGAGAACTGGTGACCCAATGGCGCACGACGCCCGCCGTGGCCGATCTGAACGGCGATGGACTCAACGATCTTGTGATGCTGGATCATGAGGGCTGGCTCTGCTTCTGGCCACGAGAACGCAGCGGCGGGCAACTCATCCTGAAGCCAGGCGAGCGGGTGTTGTGCGACGAAAAAGGTGAACCGCTGCGTTTGAATCCCGGCAGCGGGGGCAGAAGCGGTCGACGAAAATTGCATGTGGCAGACTGGGACGGC
>JAYSPO010001043.1:0-3042 GCA_043722015.1 Candidatus Kuenenia sp.
GTTTTCATTTCGAGACTCCCCGTATTGGTTAACATTTCGAGTGGCAGTGGCTGCCATGGAGCTGCACCACCAGGTGCACTCAAATGACAATGCGAAAACGGAACCAATTCAGTGCCAGAAATTTTTCAGTTCGTACAATTTTCCGCAGTTGACCCTTCACCCGAGAGTTCCGCTTGCAGGAACGCACGGGCGTAAGTCCAGACTCGGAAAGCCGTTCTACGCGATATCGCGAGTCGATCGGCAGCTTCATCGACGTTTAGCCCGGCAAACAGCCGAAGCTTGGCTAAATCGCCAGCCTCGTTGTTTTCACTGCTGAGCTTCGTCAGCGCCTCGTCGAGGGCAAGAATGTCTTCCGGGCTCACATCAAGTGCCAACTGCACGTCCTGCAGTTCGCATCGCTGCTGGCCATGTCCGGCCTTGAGTGACCGCTTGTGTCTCGCATTTTCCACCAAAATTCGCCGCATCGCTTCAGCGGCAGCAGCAAAAAAATGTCCGCGCGAGTCCCAGTGCTGAGCCTTTTCGACGTCCACCAGCCGGATGTAGGCATCATGCACGAGCGCCGTCGCCTGCAGTGTTTGCCCCGGCTGTTCCTGGGCCATCCGCGCCGCAGCCAGCTTGCGTAATTCGTCGTACACCAGCGGTAACAGTTGTTCGGCTGCCGCCGGATTACCGGATTCAATTTGCGACAGAATTTGAGTGACATCGGCCATGGGCTGAGGCTCCGGGACAATCAGGATGGTTGCCAAACATACTCAACCTGTGAATAACAACCAATCCACTTCTGACCCGAATACGAAAACGGCAGCATTCACTAGCCGATTCGCCAAAAAGCGCGAAACGGCGGAACCGTGGTCAGGACGTCAGAATGCGTCGTTACAATGACAACGCATTCCTTGGCGTGAAGCGGGAGGATTGAGGTCGAATTCGGCGCGAAACGACTCCATGTTCAATCTCCTCAGGAGGGCGTGTCCTGAGTCAGATTTGTGGCAACGATCGACGGTCTAGTCCGACCCGCCGAACCCAGCGACGAGACATGCGAACCAGCTTTGGTGAGACCGACCGACGTGACTTCGCGTCCAGTGGTTCGCTGCGTCGGTCACATCGACCGACGCAGCGAACGAGTTAGCGACAATTTCGCAGGTGTAATCAAAATGATGGCAATCAAGGTGCGCTTTCTGCGCCACGTCGGCGATCACCAGAATCCGGTTGATTTTGCCAATCTGGTGGCAAGTATTCTTACGTCGTAACACCCTTAGGATGAACCGTCCTGAGTATGTAAAAATTTCGCAACTCATGACACGCCCTGATGAGTACTTTGGTGATGTCCGGTTGCACGCTGCCGTCGCGATCACCGCGAAGTTTTGTCATGGCAGACTTGTAGTCATGTCGACTGCGTCGTCTGACGTTCTGACAACGGCTCCGCCGTTTCACGTTTTTTGGCGAATTCTGTCAGTGAATGCTGCCGTTTTCGTATTCGCGGCACAAGTGGATCGGCTGTCGTTCACAGGTTGAGTATGCTGGGCAAGGATCTTGTTAGTCCCGGAGCCTCAGCCCATGGCCGATGTCACTCAAATTTTGTCGCAGATTGAATCTGGTGATCCGTCGGCGGCCGATCAACTATTGCCACTGGTGTATGACGAACTGCGGAAGTTGGCGGCGGCGAAGTTGGCGTTCGAGAAGCCAGGGCACTCGCTGCAGGCGACCGCGTTAGTGCATGAAGCGTTCCTGCGCCTGGTTTCATCGCCACAGCAGCGGCCCGATGAGGCAGCTTCCCACTGGGATGGACGGGCGCATTTTTTTGCTGCCGCTGCCGAAGCCATGCGGCGGATTCTTGTAGAAAACGCCCGCCGCAAGGGCCGCTCAAAACACGGCGGTGGACTGATCCGGGAAGAACTCACGGATGTTCCGAACATCGACTCCGACATCCACGAGGACCTGCTTGCCCTCGATGCTGCCCTGGACCGCCTGAAGGCTGTGAACAATCAGGCAGTGGCTCTTGTTCAGTTGCGATATTTTGCCAGCCTTTCCCTGGCTAATGCGGCGGAGATGCTCAACATTTCCCCTCGTACAGCCGGTCGTTTGTGGGCCTATGCCAGGGCATGGTTGCACCAGGAAATCACTGGAAACACAGAAAATCCAAAAAACTTTGAAATCCGTGGCTGACCTCTGCAAAAACGTCGCATTGGTTGTGGAGCGACATTTTTCTGCCTCGACTGAGGGATCATCACGATGAACGAATTTGAACTTTTTCAATCAGCTCTGGATCTGGAAGATCCAACGGCTCGCAGGTTGTGGTTGAAGTCGGCCTGCCAACATGACCCCGAAATGTTGAGCCGAGTCGAGGCGTTGCTGGCATCACATGAAGGCCAGAGTCAGTTCCTCAACATGCCGGTGGTCCAGCAGATCGCGGACGCTGCGAATGAGGAGGCCGCCGGTGAGATCTTAATCGGACACCGCGCCACACAGGACGACGATCCTGACGCGACAACTTTGCTTTCCAGCGAGCCAGCCTCCGTGACACCACATCGAGACGACGCGAATGACGAAATTCCCCTGCGTTATTTGCAGCCCTCCTCCAAGCCAGGCTCGTTGGGGCGGTTGGCACATTACGAAATTTTCGAAGTGGTTGGCCGGGGGGCATTTGGGACGGTGCTGAGGGCGTTCGACGAAAAGCTGCATCGCGTGGTTGCGATCAAGGTCCTCTCGCCAGAGATGGCGGCGACGTCGCCAGCCCGCAAGCGGTTTCTGCGCGAGGCTCAGGCTTCGGCGGCGATCCGTCACGAACATGTCGTCAGCGTGTATGCCGTCGAAGAGTCACCGATTCCGTATCTCGTGATGGAGTACATTCCCGGCCTGACATTGCAGGATCGGCTCGACGAAAATGGACCGCTCGACGTGCCCACCGTATTGCGGTTGGGGCGTCAGATCGCGGATGGTCTGGCGGCGGCTCATGCCCGCGACCTTATCCACCGCGACATCAAGCCGGGCAATATCCTCCTGGAAACCGGTGTTCAGGATCGGGTCAAGATCACCGACTTTGGC
>JAYSPO010001044.1:0-3604 GCA_043722015.1 Candidatus Kuenenia sp.
CACAGGAAATTCTCCCTGATAAATGTTGGCCTGAAACTTCCCGTTCAGCTGCAGTTCATTGCCCCAGGCATAGAGTTCACCAGTTTTTCCACCTCGAGCGGCAAATTCCCATTCGGCCTCTGTCGGCAATCTCTTGCCCGCCCATTTGGCATACGCTTCGGCATCCTCGTAAGCAATCTGCACGACCGGATAATTCTCACGTCCAGTGAAATCATCTTCCGATCCGGTCGGATGGCGCCAATCTGCTCCAGCGACATAGCTCCACCATTGAAAACAATCGTTCAAGGCGACCGGTTGCGGCGTTGGAGCAAAGACCGTGGATCCCGCGATGAGATTCTCAGGAGGCGCGGTGGGAAATTCTGCCTGCGTCGGCTTCTGCTCGGCGACCGTGACATAGCCTGTGGCCTTGACGAATTGTGCATACTGCTCGTTTGTTACTTCCGTCGCATCCATCCAAAAACCGTCCACCGCAACACGATGTATGGGTAGCGCGTCGCGTGTCACGCCCGGCAGACTACATAACGATTCAGAATCCGCGTCACTCCCCATTGAGAACTCACCCCCGGAAACCCACACCATCCCCGCTGGCGCATTGGTTGGTGCCGGATCGGGGCTGACGACCGTCGGAGCGAAACTGACAACTGCTGACGTCAAGGGTGCAACCGGCGGATCTTCCTCGCTTTTCTGAGGGATCGAAGCCGTTTTTTTCAGATGGCGATGATGGCGCAGAAACCTTCGACGGGGGAGACCCTGAGTACGCAGCTAACAACAAAACGAAAGCCGCGCTCAATACCATCAGGCCAATGACGAGTTTCAACGGAAATCCGGCCACTTTTTTTTCGACGCCGGGGTCTTTTGTCTGTGCGTTCATAGTTTCGTATTGATTCTCAGGATGACTCGCTCTGCAAGCGGCGTTCGAAAGGCTCGGTCACATGGGAAACCCCTGTCGGACCTCCGTCCATGCGACGCCACGCTTGCCAAAAAAAGTGATTTTTAGCTGCGGTCGGCATCTCGTGGAAGGAATGTGGCCAGATTTCGCAAATACTCAGGCGAGGGTTGATTATGGGAAGTGTGCCACTTGATCGTTTCCCCGTGACTTGAACCACAAAAATTCACACTTCATTTGTCGATGAACCGGCTTACGCAACGGGTCGGAGCAGACGTTCGCATACTTCCGCAACGTCGAGCAGTCGCCAGTCGTGTTGCTGCGGACCGACTAGTTGAATCGCCAGCGGGAGTCGATCAGAGCTCAGACCGATCGGAAAAGAAACCGTCGGCAGACCCGTATAACTCAACGGGGAATTCATGCAGGGGTCGCCTGTTGTCGTGGCATCCGGAGCCGGACCGGTGGCGGCGGGCGTCAGTAGCGCATCGATTGAATCCTGAAACAGAGCGGCCATCGCAGTGGTGAGTTCCTGCTGGTGGGTCTTCGATGCGGAGTAGTCCTCGAAGCTGGTTCGCAGGCCATCTTCGATCAGGGACGCGACGCAGGGTCCGTAGTCGTCACGGTGTTCTCGGAACCGCTCGCGATGCCATGCCGCCGCTTCTGTGGCCATGATCCGACGATGGTGGACCAGCACGTCTGAGAACTCACGCGGGACATCGATGTCGATGATCGTCGCTCCGGCGGATGCGAATCGGTTGATCGTTGCATCCATGGCATCACGCATTTCCGGGTCAACACGATCCTCGAAGAACCCCCGCAGACGTCCGAGGTTCAGTCTTGACATTGCGGAGACCTGGGATTCCACCCACGCGGTCCCGGTCAGAGCCTGCAGCATAATGCGCAGATCGCCCACGGTTTGCGCAATAGGGCCCGGATGATCCAGTGACGATGCCACCGGAACAACGCCCTCGAGCGAGACAGTCTGAAACGTCGGCTTCATTGCGCAGACACCGCAGTACGCCGCCGGTCGTGTGAGCGAGCCACCTGTTTGTGAGCCAATCGCTCCGGGCACCATGCCAGCCGCGACAGCGGCGGACGAACCGCTCGATGATCCTCCGGGCGTCCGCTCAGCGGCCCAGGGATTCTGTGTCGGTGGCGGGTCAAAACAGGCGAACTGAGTCGTCACGGTTTTGCCGATGATGATCGCGCCGGCGCGACGCAGCGCGGTGACAAGCACCGCATCACGCTCGGCAGGTGACTCCGACTTCATCCGGAGAGGCGAACCAGCTCCCGTCACGGTGCCAGCCACATCGACGATGTCTTTGATACCGATCGGAATGCCGTGCAGGACTCCAGGAACAACGCCCCGAGCCAGTTCGTCATCCGCTCGCGCAGCTGCCGCTCGCGCACCGCTGGCATCAACCGACACCCAAGCCCGCAAGTCTCGATCCCGGGTTTCAATGCGGGCAAGGCAACGTTCAACGAGTTCTATCGATGTCAGCGTTCCCGACTTCATCGCCGCCAGAAGCGAGGAAATGGATTCAGTGGGTTCCATGAAAGAGATCTTCCTGTCCTCAGCGCGAATCCCAGCGGCTGGGGTTGATTCCTGGAGCTTCAGATCGCATGTTGGCAGGTTTATGCTCCTGCTCGAATGCCTGTCCGGCTGAGCCATTGAGGCTGTTGCACCGACCGAGTCTGCTGAGTGCTGTAACTCGTGTGCGACATTTCTACACTGGCCAGTTCATTCTTCAATCGGCCAATCACGTCCTTAGTCAGGACAGACGGCAGGACCAGGTAACCTTCCACCTCGAAGTGTCGGATCTGTTCGGTACGGGACATCGATGAGAAATCGGTCTCGTCAATGTTCATGAAGTCGGCTTCCGCCAGCGGGCTTATCGATTGAATTCGAATCGAGCGCATAATGTCGTTCCTCTATCCTTCATAACCATTGGTGTACCATCTATCGCGACAGCCAGTTCAGACGAGACTCACCTCAATTACCGCGACCAACGAACGTGTCAACGCCATACCTTTCTGCTTTGTTGAACAATATCAGCGAAAGTATCGAAACTCGACAATGTCGAGCCATCATGCGCTGGATCAAGGGTATTGAGGTCGAAGCCAGAATCTCGGAATTCGTTCCATTTCTTAAGGCCAAATTGTTGATAACGGGCTTCAATGTACGTGGCCCCACCACCGCCATCGAGGATTTTCTGACAAACCGATAAATAGAACTTTGGTTCCTCAACCACTTTTAGAATCTTCTTTCCGTCTGAACTCAAGATCACATTTACTGACATCGTCAGTTCGTATCGACCACCAAAGAATGCGACTGTTTGCCATTCGTGTTCTACAGTTCCCGTGCCTCCATACATGATGATCATATGCTCGGTATTCGAGAACTGCTTTTCCATCTCCATCGCCGGAGCAATCAATGGCCTGCCAGAGCGAACAGCAGTCCGGTACGCCTTCGTGTCCCAACCGTCCTGGCAGCCAATGCATCCGCAGCAAAGAAGACCGATTGCAATGGCCACAAAGCTCTTCTGGCGCATGTCAATAGGAGCTGGCATAATTTTGATCTCCGAAAAAGTAAAGACAGAGACTGTTGAATGTAGCCAAAAACTAGAAACGAAGGTAACTGTTCACGGGTCGAACAGGCTCGACGGAGCGGCTTGGCCTCTGAGGCCGGCATCGACGGCATCGCAGAAAGCCGTTCTC
>JAYSPO010001045.1:0-2260 GCA_043722015.1 Candidatus Kuenenia sp.
CTGCTCCGGTCACATCGACCGGAGCGTCGAAAGACGTGCTGACAATCCCGCAGGTGTAATCAAAATGATGGCAGGCACCGTGCGTTTTCCGGCCATGCCCGCGATCGCCAGAATCGAGTTGATTTGGCAAACCCAGCGGCAAAATTTTCGACGTCGTTGCGCACTCAGGATGAACCGTCCTGAGTTACTAACTGTCGGTCGAAAACTGACCGAACCGATCGCAAATTCCGCATCGAACCGCATTAGGTAGTCTCCCCGAATGAGCCATGACGCTGGCAATGGTTTGCGGTGTCCGAATGCCACAACTGTCACTGAGCCGCCAACTGCCGTCGCGACAGGATCACCGGCACATTTTCCATACCCTCCACGTTCGTCAGCGACATTACGCAAGCTCGAAGCTCATCGAGCTGGCTGGAGTAGAGATGACAAAATCGCATCGGCACGGGAGCCAGTCGCATGATGGAACTGTTGCCGCTGGCCCTGTCCGAACGGTCGCCGAACGTGAGTGCATCTTTCTTGGCGACGTAATTGCCCAACGCATTTCTGGTGGTGATGCCAATATCGAAACACCGCCCGTTTATGGAATACTTGCCGGTCTTCCACCACTCGACGTAACGGTCGGCTTGGTCATTCAAGTCCCAGCCTGCCTTGGCGATGCTGTCGGCCAGTGCCAGAGCCATGCTGGTGTCGTCGGTCCATTCTCCGGCGTCTAAACCGTGTGACCGAGTTTTAACTATCGACAGTTACCTGTGGTGTCACTAACGTTAGTGAGACAGGTGCCGGAATCTTTAACTGTCGACAGTTACATTGGCACCAAATCCAACGCAGTGGTGATCATCGGTACTCAGATTCCAAGCAGCTGATGCGATTGCTTTTGGATTCTGTTGGCGATTGCTGACACTGTCGTCAGGCAAGATCATAGAACCGGCAGCGTGGGTTTGAGCGTGTGCTGTCAGTCAACAGGGACTGCGTTTTGACTCGTACTCAGGCAATACAGATTTCGGACGGTTCGAATCAACAGCCGGTCCCCGGAAACGGCGGGTGTTGCCATGACAATTTCCCCCATGGCATTGCAGGCGATCTTTCTGAACGCCCTGCCTGCCTCGATCACGGTGACATCACCTTGTTCACTGACGAAATAAATGTGCCCGCCAGCCTCGACGGCGGAGGCGGAATACGTCTGACTGCCCGTGCCAATTCGCTGGCGATAGATCAAATCACCGGTCGTTGAATCTCGCACGGACAGCCGACCGTTGTCGTTGCAGGTGTAGAGCAGTTCGTCCTTGACCAGTGGCGTTGGCATGTACGAACCGTCGCTTGCCTGCCACCATGCCAGGCCCATGTTTTCGGATTCGTCATCTGAGGGCGTCAAGTCTCCAGTCGCCGTTGGTTTGATGGCGTATATGGGGCTGCGGCCGTGGCCGTTCGTCAGGAAAATCAGGCCATTGGCGAACAGCGGCGTCGGTACCGGGACGTCCCCTCCGTTGTTCAGGTGCCAGAGTCGTGCGCCGGTCGTCAGGTCATATCCGGCCATCTGGCGGTAACCATTGCAGACGACTTGCTGCCGATCTTCGGTCGTCACGACCAGCGGTGTCGACCATGTGGCAACTTCGCCCTCGCGATCAATACGAAGAATCTCTCGGCCAGTTTTGATCTCCAGGATCGCGACAAAGTTGGCATTCAGGCAGTCGCACTGCACAATGACGTGACCATTGCTGATGACCGGGGAACTGGCAAAGCCCCATTCCAGTTCCGGATCGTCGTAGGGTCCGGAATGCAGCTTTCCGAAATCATGTTTCCAGATCAAGTGCCCGTCGAAGTCGAAACAGTGCAGACCCTCCGAGCCGAAGAAAGCTACGACAAATTCACCATCCGTTGCCGGAGTGCAGTTGGCATGAGATGATTTCAAATGCCGCTTGATTGCGGGCTCGCCGACATACGCATCCTTCGTCCACTGGATCTTCCCTGTTTCGAGCTGCAGACAAATGACCTGCCATGTCCATTGGCCGGAGTCTATCGCGGACTCACCTTCGCCACCGGACCAGCCGGTTTCGACTACAGGGTGGTCCGTCTCTGAGTTGACTGCGGTTGTCAGAAATACGCGATCACCCCACACGATCGGAGCCGAATGTCCCAAACCTGGTATCGGAGTTTTCCATTCGACATTCTGTTCGGTTTGAATGTCCCATTCGGTTGGAGGATTGCCGCTGCCGATTCCCAATCCCCCATGTCCTCGAAACTGAGGCCAGTTGTCGTCCCC
>JAYSPO010001046.1:0-1169 GCA_043722015.1 Candidatus Kuenenia sp.
TTGGTCGTCCACCTGGCCCTTCGCCGCCGCTCGAACAAAGGGATAGGTATCGTTCCAGGACAGTTTGGTCGTGCGGCGTAACCTGTCCATCAGCAGCTCTTGAAACAGTATTGGAAGCGTTCTTATGTCGTCTGCTGACGGTCTGCGGCCTGCAACGCATCGAGCAGTCACAATCTTCCGGTATCGTTCGAGATAACTGATCATGATTTCCGGAAAACTGTGACTGATTTGTTCCAGGGCCGTGACACAAGCCAATGTCTCAATGTTCACCGGTCGAATCTGACTGAGGAGCCATCTGGCTCGCTCGCTGTGGAATTGAAAGACACCTTCAGTATCGCCTGCCTGAAGTGATGCCAGTGTTGCCTGATCCAGTTTTATAGTCCCGATGGCCTCGACCTGGGATCCCACTCGATTGGGAATCGCCTCCAACAGTGTCATTGGATGAGCTGACACGCACGAAGGCGGTGCGACTTCTCCAAAGTCCGGATTCCCGAATGAGTCCACTACAAGCTGAAGGATTGGCGGCTCTCCACTCGCCGTTTGCCAGAGACGCTGGAAGTGCGTGTCGTGTAGGACTGGATTGACTTCCGACATTCTCAGTAGATAAAGGATGACGGACGAGCCCCCAGAACCGATCACATGGAAATTCACATTCCGTTGTCGCAGTTGATCACCGTATTCGACCATTTGGACCAGAGTTGCTTCGAAATTCGAACTTCGAATCAAAGCCAATTCGGCGTCGAACAGAGGCTCTGCCTGATGCTTGTCTTTGCAAAAAGACCTGGACCGGAGAGCCACCCGGCCACGATCGACAATCGTTTCAAATGCCGTTCTCATTACAGCCGTGACCTCATTCCAAGAGTTGCTGGGAAACACGTAGTATCACAGAGCAGATTGTCAGGGGCGGGTCAGTGGCTGCAATTTGAATCCGGCGTTTCAATGAACGGAGTCTTGGAAGGTCATTTACGTGGCTTGCTGGAAGATCCACGTATGAGCCAGATCAATCACTTTCGCCAGCAATTGCAGATCATCGCGACCGAAGGAATCCGTCTGCTTCCACTCTTCGCCGTCTTTGTAGAGTCGGCTGACGGTCACATTGAATCGAATTCCGGTTGTCGTCTGGTTTTCCCAGATCGTAGCTCGAATTGCTCCCATTCGAATTTCCTGTG
>JAYSPO010001047.1:0-1557 GCA_043722015.1 Candidatus Kuenenia sp.
CAGCACCATGTGGTCGCTGATGATGGCCGGGAGCTTCAATTCGCCAAAAACTGCCAACGGCGTGGCAAGGAGTGCGATGCCGAAGCCGATCCTGAATACGGAAGTGCTTAAGGGTCTTGAAATCATGATGGTGGGTTCTCGCGATCTAAGGAAAATGGCAGGCGTCATATGCCGCAGGCGGTTGAGGACGGCACACTCGTTTAACCGCGTGGTCAACGCCCCGCGCTTTGTATTTCAAATTTCAAATTTCAAATTGAACAATCGCGGCCCGTCGGGCACGGAGACCAACGAGCCAATACCAACCACGTGCGGTACATCCAGCCGCGTTCACAAGGCTGGCGTTGCTGAATGCTCGCTCAACGCATGAGAAAACACCAGCGAGCGGGGGCAAAAAACAGCGGTGGACTGATCATTCATGCGGGATCAAGTCACAGTACGCATCAGTCCAGAGCACGGCATGGCAGTTTGTGAATTCGTAGGGTGGGACCAGCGGAGCGCCGGCCCACCACATCGGACAAAATGGTGGGCCGGCGCTGTCGCTGGTCCCACCCTACATCTGGCGTAACTTCACAAACTGGCCGACCGGACTGGCCGAGGCGAAGTAAGAACTCTGGCGGTCTCTATATTCCAGATTCCAGTCACTCCGGATTTGATGAGATCGGGTTAAGATGCTTGCCATGGACCGCCGCCGTTGAAGTCATGGCTTGTGTATCGCAATTGCCAAGGCTGAGTGTTGCTGCTCGTCGTTCAACCGAGCCAACCGGGGGGTGCCCCTTGAGATTTGAGATTTGAGATTTGAGATTTCAGGCTGGATACCGGAGGGCTGCCTCCGAATTTTCACGAATCCGCCTACATCTCATTGCGGTCCGCGCGAGGTCTAACGCCTGAATGTCAGTGGAAATCCCGGTGTCGTGGTGAAAGCCTTGAAGTGAACTGTTCACAAATCGCAGGATTCGCCAGAACGCAGCAGTTCAGGTGCCGTCGTCACTCGGGATGCGACGCGATTCTTGTCAGGGATGCGACATGCGACGTTTTACGCAGATTCCGATGCTGATTGCAGCACTGCTGCTGGTCGGTACGATCGGCCTGCATTTGCTCACCGGGCAGTCACTGCTGGACTGCTTTTATCAGTCCATCATCCTGGTCACGACGGTTGGCTGTCACGAGCCTGAACCGCTGACCACCGGCACCAAGCTTTTCATAGTGGGATACCTGACCTGCGGAATCGGCGTTGTCACCTACGGCGCGGTTCAGTTCGGTCAGCTGTTGATGAATACAGATCTGCAGGCATTGCTGGAGCGACGTCGTATGGAAAAAGACATTGGTCATCTGACGAACCATTTCATAGTCTGTGGCTTTGGACGCATGGGCCAAACCCTGTGTGAGTATCTGGAATCGAGACGGCAGCCTTTTGTGATCATTGATGACAACCAGCAGGTGTTTGATGATGAATTCCGTGCGAGACACTGGAAGTATTTGTGCGGAGATGCATCTCAGGACGACGTTTTACAACGTGCGGGCGTCAAACATGCGCGTGGTCTCACGACCGTGCTCCCC
>JAYSPO010001048.1:0-3865 GCA_043722015.1 Candidatus Kuenenia sp.
GCATTGATCGGGCGTTTGACAAGCAATCGTCACCGCCGCAACAGAGCTGGCCAGCTTGTAAATTTGCGCCGTATGTAGGGTGGGACAAGCGCCAGCGCCGGCCCACCATTCATTCGATCTGGTGGGCCTGCGCTCCGCTGGTCTCACCCTACAAATTCACAAATTGGTCGACCGTGGCTTCCGCATCGATTCTTTCAGAATTCAACGACACCGGATGAACAACGGAAAACCGAATGGCGTTACACTTCCATGTTTGGAAGTACGTGCCGAAAGACACGCAGCTAAAGCGAAAATTTGCGCAGCTCAGTTCCACCACCCACAAACTCCGCTGTCCAAAAGTTAATTGATTCAATCTAGCCACCATTCTCTGCAAAGCCAATCCACTGAGATGATTTTTAAGTGGTTTAAGAATCGCCGCCGAGCCAGAATTCTGGCGACGCCGTTCCCGGACAGCTGGGACGAATACATCCGTGACAATGTCGTGCATGATCGATATCTGAATCCCGAGCAGCAACAAAGGTTGCGGCGACTGGTCCGGATCTTTGTTGCGGAAAAAAACTGGGAAGGTTGTGGCGGACTGGTGATGACCGACGAAATCAAAGTCACGATCGCCGCCCAGGCGTGCCTGATGGTCGTGGGAATGAGTGAAGATCTGTACTTCGATCATGTGCTGTCGATTCTTGTCTATCCAACCGGCTATGTGGCTCATGGAGCACATGTTTCCGGTACCGGGCTGGTGCTTGAAAGTGGTCAGCCACGATTGGGAGAAGCCTGGTGGCGTGGCCCGGTGATTTTGTCCTGGGCGGATGCGAGAGCTGGCGGACGCAAGGAAACTCCCGGCCATAATCTGGTGCTGCACGAGTTCGCTCATCAACTGGACATGATGAACGGACGCATCACAGATGGAACGCCCCCATTGAAAACCAAATCACAACATGACCGCTGGGTGTCGGTCCTGGGACCGGAATTCGATCGCCTTGTCGAAACTTGCCGTCGCGGACATCATGGATTCATCGATTGCTACGGCGCCACGAATCCAGCGGAGTTCTTCTCCGTGATCACCGAAACATTCTTCGAGCGGCCGATTGTCCTGCAACTGCATCATGCGGAGGCTTACAACGTCCTTCGCGAGTACTACGGCCTCGATCCCGCAGCATGGCCCGGCAGTATTGTCCCGGATTAGTGCTCTGTCACGCATTCATTGATGGGTTGTGTGCCACTGGCTCTGCCAGTGCGCCAATTTGAAGGAAGCACTGGCAGCGCCAGTGGCACACATCAATACGCGACTGACATGGCACTCGTCTCAATGCGGTGAACCGCACATCATGATCGTAGTTCGCATTGTGGGGCGATCGGCGTGTAACCGATCCCGCCAAGGTTTGACAGCGACTTCATGATCAGGTCAGTGACCTCGGCCAATTCTCCGTGCCCGGGCTTCTTGTCATACCATGCAGACAGGTCAATCGGGCTTCCGTACGTCAACGTCACCAGCGTTCTGACAAAGTAGCAGCCGAGGATCGATTTGCCGCGCGGGGCGTGGTGAATAAAGACCGGAATCACAGGAGCCTTCGACTTGATTGCGAGCCAGGCAACACCTGTACCGCCGGGGAGCAGACGTTCATCGGGGCTCTCCACATTCAGGCGTCCTTCAGGAAACAGCCCCAGCAAATGACCGTTCTCCAGGCGCGTCAATGCTTCCCGAATCGGGCCCATATCCTGACCGCTGCGGGCCACGGGAATACTCTCCATGGCCCGGCAGACCCAGTGCACAACGCCGCGCCGTTGGTAGAATTCCTTCGCCATCATGAAGCCGATCACCCGCAGACGTGGCTTTTGAAATTGAGCGAAATGGCGATGCCAGATCAGAATAGGGTCAACCGGACTGGTATGATTGGCCACGATGATGGCAGGGCCGGATTCCGGAAACGAACACTTGTTCGCCATCTGACAGCGGGCAAAAAATGTCCGGTGGACAACGGCAATCTGATAGCACACCCACGCACGCCATCCGGCAGGGCATGTCGCGCTGCGAACTGCCGCACTGGCCAGGATCAGGACCGTGGCAGAGAGTATCCAGAAGAGAGGAGATCGCCAATCCATCGTCCTTTGTCCATCTCCGGCACGGCGCCAGCAGTTTGTTGAGTGAGTCTGGATTTTGCGTGGGCCGCACGCCCAGCCTGGCATCCGTTGAAGAAAACGACAGCTTTTTTTTGCAACAATGACACGCTGGAAGCTTAGCCCACTTAAATCAACACCCCGCTCTTCGCGAGTGAATCAAGTCGTTTCGGGATTTCGCTGCAGTGTCGGATCATCGATTCGGGCAACGACCAGTGAGACGTTGTGGCCACCAAACCCAAAACTATTATTGATCGCGTATTTGACCTGCTTCTGAATGGCACGGTTCGGAATATAGTTCAGGTCGCAGGCTGGGTCAGGAGTCGTGTAATTGATTGTGGGCGGCAGAATTCCGGTGGTCAACGCCAATACGCAGGCCGACATTTCAATGGCACAGGCAGCACCGATCATGTGTCCCAGCATACTCTTTGTCGAACTGATATGCAGCCGTCGCGCATCATTCCCAAAGACGGATTTCAACGCTACTGTTTCCATGGAATCATTATAGACGGTACTGGTTCCGTGTGCGTTGACGTACACGTCGTCTGCGATCGCCGCAGGATTCAGCCCCGCCTTCTGCAGTGCCGAATTGATGGCTTTGACCGCCTGACGTCCTTCCGGATCAGGCTGGACCAGGTGGTAAGCATCTGTTGTCGAACGACCAGACAGCACTTCAGCCCATGCTTTGCCCCCACGCCGCCGCAGGTGGTCTTCGGTTTCAAAGATCAGCACCGATGCGCCCTCGGCCATGATGAAACCACCACGATCCGCATCAAACGGTCGCATGGATTCTTTTGGTCGGTCGTTCATCGTCTTGTTCATCGCCTTCATGTTGACGAACGACGAAATCCCCAGTCTTGTCAGGGACGCTTCAGTTCCGCCGGTGATCACAAAGTCCGCATCGCCGCGGCGCAGATATTCCATGGCATCGATCATGGCATGTCCGGAAGAGGAACACGCGCTGCTGGTTGTGTAGCATGTGCCGCGCACACCGAATGCAAGGCTGATATTGCCCGGAGGCGCGTTCGGCATCAGCATCGGAATCGTGAATGGGCTGACGCGTGACGGCCCTTTGGTGAGCAGTTTCTCCATCTGGATTTCGTAAGTTTCCAGTCCCGCCAGACCAGCGCCGATAATTACGGCTGCCTGTTCACCGATATCTTTGGTTGGCAGCCCGGCGTCTTCAAGTGCTTCATGAGCCGCATGGACCGCGAACTGGCTGGCGCGATCCATTTTGCGAGTTGAAACCAGATCGTTCACGTTGATGCGACTGGCGTCCAGGTGCCGCACTTCGCCGCCGATCACGACTTCCATTTCGCGGATGTCATGTTCCGTCAGGCGGTCGATGCCACACTGCGCTGATGTAAGATTTTTCCAGAACGTACGTCGGTCGTTTCCAAGACAACTGACGACGCCGATTCCTGAGATGAAAATGCGCTGCATGCGAATGATCCGAAGTCCTGGATTTCAAATTCAACATTTCCCGGCACCTGACCAGTCTGCCGCGGTCGCGACACCAAAATCCAGGCAGGTTGTGGTCACACATCGTGTGCGTATGCGCGTACTACAGCAAACGCCGGGCGGACTTCAACCCCGGCAGAACCAGACCCGGCTAAATCCCGACGAAAACAAGCCAGGCGGCCAGATTCTCAATGAATTTCTGAGCTTGCTGATGAGAAAAGCGAAAACCGGCGACTTACCATGAGGAATTTGATGCTTTAACACTTACCTTCCTGACACAACGAAACAC
>JAYSPO010001049.1:0-5389 GCA_043722015.1 Candidatus Kuenenia sp.
TGGGACCACACTCCGCTTGAGCAACAGCAGGACTACTTCGTCCGGCACATTGAATTGTCGAAACGCACCAGCAAGCCATTCGTCGTGCATTGCCGCGAAGCGGACGCTGAAGTCCTGGAAGTCCTGAAAACAGAATCTCAACGCGGGCCATTCATCGGTGTCATGCACGCTTTTTCCGGCGACGCACAGATGGCGGCGGAATGTCTGCAACTGGGCATGTACCTGTCATTCGCCGGAATGCTCACGTTTCGCAAGAACGAAAGTATGCGCGCGGTTGCCGCCACGGTGCCGCTCAATCGACTGCTGGTAGAAACCGACGCTCCGTATCTGGCACCGCATCCGAATCGCGGCAAACGCAATGAACCCGCCTGGGTTCGACTCACTTGCGAATGCCTCGCCACCGTACACACTCTGACACCCGAAGCCATGGATGAACAGACGACGTCAAATGCCAGAGAACTGTTCGGCCTTGCCCACAGCTCCGGCGAGCGGCATGCGTAAGCTTGCCGGTACATTGCAAATTCAAGAGAGCGTACGTTCTGAAAAAGACCAGGTGTACCGGTGGGCAGACGCCACACCGCGCGCCGAGTAAAATATCAAGTCACCATTTCCCGGGAGAAATCCATGAGTCGTTTCCTTTTCACCTGTGTCATTGCCGGTCTGCTTCACGCGACCGCATCAGCCGCGGATTTCACCGGCGTCAAAGTCGCCCCGTATCTGGGTTATGAAAAGGCCGTGTACTTAACGAACGGAAATGTCACAGCGGTGCTGTGTCCGGAAGTGGGAGGCCGCGTGTTGGAATATGCCCTCAACGGCAACAACGCCCTTTATCTGTCTGATGGCGAGAAAAAATGGAAACCCGGCGATCGACCGGAAGCGTCCGCAGGACGATTTGACATTGGCCCGGAACTCATCATTCCACCACGTCCTGTGCTGTGGAACGGAGCATGGACGACTGAGATCATTGCCGACCGCCACGCACGACTGACCAGTCCCGACGACCCCTCTACAGGTGTCCGCCTCGTCCGTGATTTTGTGCTCGACGAAAAATCGACGCAGCTCAGCTGCACGCAGACGATTCATAACATTTCACAAAAGCCCGCAGAATGGTGTCACTGGAGTCGCACGTTTGCGGTGGGACACGGGATTTGTCTGATTCCGTTGACGGCCCCCAGCCGATTCCCGAAAAGTTATGTGATGTACGAAGAGGGATCTCTGATCAACATGAACCCCGACGATCCGAACATTCGCGTGCGTGATGGTTTCCTTGAGATTCTCGGCACACCGCGAAAACCAAAACTCGGCATGGACAGTTACGCTGGTCTGATTGCCTATCTTTCACCAAACAACCTGTTGTTTGTGAAACGATTCAAGACGTACCCTGACCGCGTCTATAACGAAGCCGCAGGACTCACTATTTCCATATGGTATCCCGACAACGCGATGATTGAACTGGAACCCATCGGCCCACGCGAACGCCTCCAGCCGCGCGAACACGCCAGCTTTACCGAAGATTGGTACCTCACCGAAATGCCATTCCCAATGTCGCGTGAAGTCGATCTGGAATCCGTCAGAAAGGCGTTTCCTTAGGCGTGCAACAAAAAAATAAACACCGGCGGCCACGGAGTGTCAGCCCAATGGAGGCTACTACGATGGCTATTTTGTCGATGTGCTGATTGATGCCGAGAGCGAGTTTTTCACGTCGATCAACCTGCTGCCCGCTGATGGCAACGAATCGGCCAGTGCGTTAACGTTGCTGGATCAGGAAACAGCGGCTCATGGAAACACGATTGAACAGATCTCGATCGATGGTGCCGGCTTTGATGGTCCGGTGCTTCGTGAACTGGAATCGCGTGGCATCACGCCATTCGTTCCTCCCAAAGAGCCGTCGAATGGTGGTCGGTTTACGACGGACGATTTTGAGTTCAGTGATGACGGGTCTCATGCGACATGTCCGGCGGGGCATGACTCTCAATATCGCCAGCGCAATGAGGGGAAACATAAGACAAATTTTCGGTTTGCAAAGGACACTTGTGATGCCTGCCCTCTGATGAAGAAGTGTATTGCTGCGGCTGACCAGAAAACCGGCCGGAGTGTGAGTCTGAACGACTATGAACCAGAATACGAAACGTTGCGACAGCGGAAGTTGACGGAAGAGTATGCTGCCGTGAAGAAGGAACATCCGAAGGTGGAGCGTCGTCCTGGTGAACTTGTGAATCGACACGACAGTCGTCGAGCCCGCTATCGCGGGCGGTCTCGGGTGTGGGTTCAGCAGTTGATCGGAGGAACAATTCACAACTTGAAGCGAATGATCCGTTTGCTGGACCGCGAAACGGGATTTGCGTGAGGAGGCGGCTTTATGCCGCACGCTAACAACAAGGCTTCGCTGTCGCCGCGCCACGTGACTATAGGGTGAAATTGGACTGGCGACGAACTCGCCGCAAACTCAATTCGTCCTATACTTCCCAACCCCTTTTTCCGCAGCCTCCATTGGGCACAGGGCCGGAAGGGGCCGAATCGCAGCGGGATCCGGCTGCAACCAATCAGCCCATGGCTCCATCACATCGCCTCGTTGTGGGTGAACGCAATTCTCCGATCCGCACATGCAAGTTTATGGGTGATGACAAGCCCGGCGGGCCAGGGAAATCGCCACCAAACCATCGTCCAGGCCCAACGGGTCGGCAGTTCATCTCCAGTGCCCGCCGAATGGCTGGCCCGTAGGGCCTGAAAATATTTTTTCTGCTCGTGGACCTGGCCCTCTCAACGTATGCTGAGCAGCGTTTCGTACTGGGCCATCAAATAAGCTACAACACACAGCCGGGATCAGTCATGTGCAGACGGATCTTCAGGGACCACTCCATTTTCACTACGACTGCGAGAGAGCTGTGTTGAGAATGCTTTCGATTCTGAGTGTCTGCGTGACGCTCCACATCGCCAGCGGTCTGATGGCACGCGGCGAGTCGTTCGTCTTCGTGAGCCTGCTGGAACAGAAGAAGATCGTGACGTTTCACAGAATCATCGAATCCGGTGTACTTGAGCGTCTCCATGCGGCGGACTGTCCAGCCGAGCCTGCGCATATGGCGGCATCGGCTGACGGGCGAATTCTGTTCGTCTCACTGCGGAGTTCGGGGCAGCTCGCTGCTTTTCGCATCGATCAGTCAAGCGGACAACTGAGTCTGATCAATGTCGTCGATGGAGGGGACGATCCGGCGTTTATGACCATTGACCGCAGTGGAAAATTCCTGCTGACGGCCTACTACGTCAGTGACAAAGTGACGGTTCACAGCGTCGCCGTTGACGGACGATTGTCGGACGCTCCCATCCAATCCGTATCGACCGCCGACAACGCACATGGAATCGCCATCGACTCAGCGAATCAGGCGGTCTACGTATCACATACGGGCGCGAATCGAATTGATCAGTTTCGCTTCGATCCGGATTCCGGTCATTTGACGCCGCTCGATCCACCGTTCGTCGCGGCAAAACCAGGCCAGCATCCTCGCCACATCGTTCTGCATCCGTCGGATCTCTGGGCTTACTGCAGCAACGAAGCGGGCGACAGCGTCGAGGACGGAGCATCAATGTATACGCGAGACGAAATCACGAAGGGTGTCACTCTGCAGCAATCGATTTCGTCGCTGCCGGAAGAATTCGACGCCAACCAGAATTCGACGGCTGAGTGCCTCATGACTCCCGACGGCAGATTCCTGTACGTCGCCAATCGAGGCCACAACAGCATTGCAGGTTTCGCGATTGATCAGGCATCAGGTCGGCTGAAACGAATGTCCGTGAGTCCCACCGAAGCTGTTCCGCGATCCTTCGCAATCACTCGCGACGGTCGCCATCTTTACGTCGCCGGAGAAGCCAGCGGTCGAGTAGCAGGCTACCGAATCACGGACACCGGTGAATTGTCGCCAATCAGCACGATCGAATCCGGCCCTGTTTCATGGGCAGTCCTCGCCGTGGATACGCGACCGTAAATGCGGCAACTGAGCCGTCTCGCTGCGCCGAGATGCGCCTTTTGGCCGGCCCTGCCGCATGTGTCAACTCACGTGAATCCGCAGTTCAGCCGGTTCCGCTTGATTTTCGTTGTTCACTTCGCTCGAAACGCATACAACGCATTGTCTGTACGGATCAGCATGAGGCCGTCGGAAATCACGGGCGTGGCCAATATGCGTTCTTTGAAGTCGTGACTACCCAGGATACTCCAGTCTCGACCTGCTTTCAGAATGGTGACCACGCCGCCATAAACCACCGAACTCGGTACCGTCGGAAGACTACGTTGGTAATTCCAGTTGACGTTTTCCGCCGGCAGCAGCCCGTGAGTCCCCGGACGGATCGCGGCGGCAATGTTCTGAGCACGCTCAAACACAAGAGCATGCTTTTCCCATTCCTGCTGATCGAGTCCCTGATTCTGGCTCAGATCAATGCGGAAGAATCTTTCAAGAATCGGATCCCCGGCCGGAAGCTCATCCTTTCCGATTTCGCCATCACCGTTTTTGTCAAAGGATGTCAGTGCCATGGGAAACGGTTCCATCCGGATGCGATTGTCCGAATCACCGCCAGGTGTCCATGTGGCAAGATAGATTTCGCCGTTCGCGACGACCGGTGTGCTGTCGACAATGCGAGACAGTGGCGAATTCAAACTTGAAGTGCAACAGGGGTGGCAAGTGAGAGGCACCGGAGGGCGAATCTGGATATCGTAGGCAGTGACTAAACCAACCATTGCCATTCAGACGAGCCCAACCGATGCCAGGAAGCCATCTTACCGCTGTTGAGCGGGAAGTCATTGATCGAATGTATTACGCGGGAGAATCTCGCGGAAAAATCGCACCGGGGAACTTGACGCGCCGAATTCGTCCTGAAAGGGTCCCAGCGGTCGTTCCCACAGCAGATTTCCATTCAGGTCGTAGCAGAGTAAGCCGTAGCTGCCGAAGAACGAAAAAACCTGTGAACCATTGCAGGCGGGTGTCGCTGCGGCCGGGCTTCCGACGGCATGAAAGGTTTCCAGCGTCTTCACAGGAGCCACTTGTTTCCAGCGAATCTGCCCGGTTGTGCGATCGAGCGCCACAGTCGCCAGTTCTTTGGACTCCGCCACAAAAGTTGTGACGAAGATCGAATCGCCACAGAGGCACGGCGTCGAAATCCCAGGCGGCATTTCGACTCGCCATAATCGCTCGGCCCCCTCACCGAACTCGGACGGTAGTATCATTCTTTCCGGAGCAACCCCATGGTCTCGGCGAAACCACGCGCTGTCATCGCCCGCATGTTGAACCGCCGCTTGCAAGATCGCCGCCACAAATGCCACAAGTCCCATAAACGAAGTGGATCGAAGTTCTGCACGATGCATTCTGATATTCCCTGGCGACGGCTGAGTGCTGCTTTTTTA
>JAYSPO010001050.1:0-4728 GCA_043722015.1 Candidatus Kuenenia sp.
GAACCTTGTGCATGTGCTGTTGAGTCACAATGATTTTGTCACGATCCGATGAATTCTTAACGCGGGCATTGCCCGTAACCCATAGATGCCCGTCACTCCGTCGCGATTCCTGTAGCTTGGACATTCATGTCCGAGATATTGACCAAACATGGTCGCATTATCGAGCGGCTGCCAAGGTACAATAACCTTCGCTTTGATCGTGATTCATGGCCATGCGACGGACATGAATGTCCATCCTACGTTCGATCGTTCCGCCGTCGCACAAAAAACTTGACTCAACTGCAAACAAGTCTTCAAAAGTAAGCGTAGCTAAAAGTACACCGCCATGAAAACAACTCCTTCTGCATCTTCGCGATTGACGTCCGACCCCGAAATAGAACGCGGCCGCCGACGTTTCCTGTCCGACATGGGAATGGGCTTCACGGGGCTGGCACTTGGTACCCTGCTGGCCCGCGACGGTCTTGCGCGAGCTGCCGATTCAACCCCCGGCATGATGGCCGATTCCGCGATCGCTCAGTTCGCACCAAAGGCAAAAAGCGTCATCTGGTACTTTATGCTCGGCGGCACCAGTCACCTTGAGAGCTTTGACCCCAAACCGGCCGTGGACAAGTATGCGGGACTGACAATCGATGAATCACCATTCAAGTCGTCGGTGCTGGATTCACCGTTCTACCGAAAAAATGTGCGCGACTTTGCCGGAACTCCACGCGCCCTGATGGCAAAGTTGTATCCCACGCAGGTAGGGTTTCGCCGACGCGGTAACAGCGGCATCGAGGTCAGTGACTGGTGGCCGCATGTTGGCGACTGCGTTGATGATCTTGCCGTCGTGCGGTCGATGTGGACCACCGACAATGATCATGCGGCTCAGCTGCAGTTTCACACAGGACGACACATCTTTGATGGTTTCCACCCGTCGATCGGATCATGGGTGCATTACGGTCTAGGTTCTCTGAATGATAACCTGCCACAGTTTGTGGTGATGGGTGGAGGGCCGGGAGACTGCTGCGGAGGAGTTGGAGCACACAGTGGCAGCTATCTTGGTCCGGAACACTCAGGAGTCAATATGGCCCTGGACCCGAACAACCCGCTGCCGTTCGGAACGCCTGGTGCCAGCGTGTCGATTGCTGAGCGTCGGGAACAACTGGATCTGCTGAATGAGCTGAACGGTCTTGCCGGGATTCAATATCCGGATGATCCGGCCATGCGCGCGCGTATCAAGAGTTACGAACTTGCGTTCCGCATGCAAATGTCGGTGCCGGAAGTGGTACGACTCAGTGACGAAACACAACACACACAGGAGCTGTACGGTCTGAACGAACCTGCCACAGAGCGTGTCGGGCGCTTCAGTCTCGCGGCCCGTCGATTGGTGGAGCGCGGCGTTCGATTTGTTCAGATCTACGACGACGGCTGGGATGCCCATAGTGAACTGTTGAAGAATCACTCGACTCGCTCCAGGGCGGTCGATAAGCCGATTGCCGGTCTGCTGAAAGATCTGAAACAACGCGGACTGCTGGACGAAACGCTGGTCGTCTGGGCGACGGAATTCGGTCGCACACCAGGTGCCGAACGCTCCGACGGACGTGATCATCATCCTTATGGATTCTCGGTCTGGATGGCGGGCGGAGGACTGAAACGTGGCGTCGTGCATGGAGCGACAGATGAGATCGGATTTCACGCCGTCGATCATCGCCACTATGTCACGGACATCCATGCGACACTGTTGCATCAATTGGGCGTCGATTCTCGTCGCCTTGAATTTCCCGGACAGAAAAGACTGGAGATCGATTTCGGCACGCCGATCCAGGGGATCATTGCGTAGTCGAGATCGCGAAGTTCTTCAAGTGAGGCCCGGCCGCCAAAACATGCGCCACGAAATGTGACGGAAGTGGCGCTCCGTCAAAGCGCACCTGTCCACACGATTGACCCATCGTGTGCCGGTCTGCACGATGCCGCAGATCGAAGCCCCTCATTCGGAATCGTGTCCGAACCCCGCAGATCGCTAAAACGACAGGTCCACTTTCAATGCGTCCAGAACAGCTTTGAGAGGATTTGCGAATGTGAGCCCCATGTTGTTGGAACCGCCGCTATCGCCGCCTGACTCAGCAGTTCTCTATCCCGCCATCTTCAGGATTTCAGATCCTGTCAATACGTCCAGGAGTTTGAAAACGCGGGCCTTCGCACGGGCGGGGCGGGGATGACTTCCAGGGGAATGTCTGCCGGAACAGGGGACCTGGAAGACACAGCATGGATCGGTGCGCGCTGCTGCTTCAGGGCGGAGAGTTCCTGTTGTACTTCCCGCAGTCGCATCTGCGCGTCAACCAGTGACGGGTCGGCCGCAACCGCCTGGCGGAAGTGAGTTGCACAGGATCGCAGATTATTTTCGTACTCAATCAATCCCACACTGTAATTTGCTGCGGCTTCACCAACGGCCAGAGTCAAATGTTTTTTTGCAGCGGGTAAATCCCCCGCACGAGCGAGGGCGACGCCGAGGGCGAGCTGGACCGGCTGCAATTCAGGATCGACGGTGGCGGCAGCGTCAAGGACGCGCACAGCCTGTGGCCACTGTTCGCGGCTCGAATACAAAGACGCCAGATGCACCGCAAGTTGAGGCTGCTTTTCAGCCAGCTCAATGAGTTGTTCCAACTGCGAATCGGCAGGCGCGGGGAATTCCGGGAATGCGACGCCACTCTGTGTCGGTACGGGTCGCAGAGGGTCCGCCGCCGCCGATGGACTCAATTCACTGTCGAGTTTGGTAACGACGAGACAGTCTGGCAGCGCTTCCTTCAGCAATCGAGTGCCTTCTGCCGTGACGCTCGTATGCAACAGACTCAAACCCTTCAGCGTCTTGATCGAAGTCAGAAACGGAATCGAGATATCCGTGACGGTTGTATTGTTCAATGAGAGGTATCTCAGACCGGTCCACTGCGACGCCTGTGCCAGGCCTTCGTCTGTGACGGCCGTATTTGAGGCATCCAGCAGCACGAGCGAAGAAATCGTGGCGAGTGAAGTCATTCCCGCACTGGAGATTCGCGTGCCTTTCAGTTTCAACGACTGGAGATTCGGAAGTTGCTGCAGGACAACCAACGATGCATCGTGGACCTGAGTCCCCGTCAGATCCAGTTCCCTGATTTCCTGAAAGATTTCAATCGAAGTCAACGCTTCGTCAGTCACATCGCTGTATGACAGATCGGCTTCCACGATCGCGCCATTGTCGTTGGCACGCAGTTTCCCACGGAGGTGCCGAAACATTTCAGCGACCTCGGCCTCTGACTGGATGACTGAGTCCATATCCTGAGTGGCGGTCGGGGATGCTGCACTCTGCTCGTCAGGACTGAACTGCGATCCGACCGAAGCAGACGGAGTCAGTGCAGATTCCAGTGCGTTGTGGGCTGCAAAAGACTGCGATGCACTGGAAAAAGATCGATATGATCGGGGTTGATGTCTGCGATACGCCGCAGTCTGACATCCCATCATGGTGACAGCGCAAACGACAGCCAGAAAGTGACAGGCAAACAAGGGCTGTGCGCGATGATTGTGAGTGCCGGACATCCTTGTCACCTATTCTGAAATCCATCCCTGTTGAATCAGGTATTCAGCGATTCAAGCCGGAAATTCTGTAACGGTCACTCCTTGCATCGGCAGGAATTACCCGCAGCAACAGACCGAACGGCGCAAAGTCGCCAAAGGCTGCAGGGCAGAGCCAGATCAACCATGTAAACGCATTGGCTGCAACAGAACGATTCTGCAGTTCGCACCGATGCAAATGATCATTACTGCGCAGCACTACCCATGAGCATTCACAAACCGTTATCGTCGGTTCAGACATTTCAGTCTGTCCTGGCAGCAAGACCAGTACAACCGGAACATGTTCACAATGTGTTGCAATTCGGCATCCGTTCAGAGGCATCACTTCGGGCTCTTTTGCAACACGTGAACTAGATTGTTGCGGGATGTGTTGCAAACCGTCGTGCGGAATCTGTGCGGTTCCCGGATCGTACAATTCCCTGGTGGTTCCATGAGATTTCACCGTTGACAGGCAAACACTCAAATGTCGCAGTCATCTCTTTATCAGATAAACTTCCCTGTGAAAATGCGTATGGCTGCAGTCATGACTTCGCTCCTGACGCTGTTGGCGGCAACGCGCATGGGAACAATTCTCGCGCAGGATTCGGCTGTGACAGCAAACCGCCGTATCCTGGTGAACTGCGACCTGAATGAGAACGGTCCGGCAGGAACGTTGATCTCACGATTGCTGGATCACAATCTCACGTTGAAGAATTTTCGGCTTGCCGAACCACAGGTTAGTCCGGTATTCACCGTGAACTCGAACGATGGATCCGTCTGCATCAATCGTGACGACCAGATGGATTTTGAGTCGCATCGCAGGTTTCAATTCCTCGTGCTGGCAGATGAAGACCTGGCGGAGCAGGATCCGTTTCTGGAAAAATTCTCTGCCGGGCTGCTGGAAGACGGACTGTCTGCCGGAGCGATCAAATCACTGTCGACCGGCACCGTGACATTTGACGTTACGATCCAGCTTCGAGACGTGCCGGAGCCGCCTGAACTTCTTGACGCGAACCTGGTGGTCAAAGTGCTCACTGATGCTGAAACAGAGTTCGGAAGTGTGGTCACCATCAATCGTCAGTCCTCTGACGAGCTGCATTACTTCATCGCGAGCGGCAATGAAGATGATGTTTTCCAGATCAATACGGACACGGGCACACTGAG
>JAYSPO010001051.1:0-11074 GCA_043722015.1 Candidatus Kuenenia sp.
ACTGGGCGAATTCCACAAACTCAGGAGAATCCAGAAATGCGAAGCTTGCCCGCATACCTCTTCATACTGATGGCTCTTACAGGCTGTACGCGCCGTGCAGGCACAAAATCGGACGAAGACATTTCAGTTGGCAATCAAAAGGTGTCGGATGCAGCGGAGATGCAGACGATCGAAACCGCAGACCAGAATGATGACAGCAAGATGACTCAGGTGGATCCGGACCTCAAACAGGAGGCGTGGGCGGCATTTGACAAGGCCATTGAGGATGATCCGAAGAACCCTGAGGCAGACTATGCACGCGGATTCAATATTCTGTCGGACGGCAACCAGATGGATGCGGCAATTGTCGACTTCAACAAGGCGATTGAGCTGAATCCGAAATATGCCCGGGCGTAGCTGATGCGTGGCCGCGCCTATCAGGCGCTGGGGGACAAGGACCATGCAAAAGCTGACCGCGACAAGGCACAGGAACTCGAACCTGGGATCGACTGAAGACGACTTTCCGGCGTGCATGAGATCCCGGAATTCCCGGTCTTGTCTCGCGGAACGAAATTTCAAAGGAAAGACCGCATGGCCTCAGAGGCAGAACCGCGAAAGAATATCCTCGTCGTCGATGTTGGTGGTACGAAGGTTAAACTTAAGGCAGCGGCAGGCAGCGGCGACCGGCGGACATTTCCCTCCGGACGCAGACTCACGGCACAGAAGGCTGTTGATGGAATCAAGCAACTGGCTGCTGACTGGAAATACGACGCCGTCTCGATCGGCATCCCGGCTCCGGTGATTAACGGTCGGATTCTGCACGAACCGCATAACCTTGGCGGCGGCTGGGTCGGATTCGACTTCAACGCTGCATTTGGCTGTCCCGTGAAGATTATCAACGATGCTGCGATGCAGGCATTGGGCAGTTATCACGGCGGATCCATGTTGTTCCTCGGCCTCGGAACGGGCCTTGGATCATCGATGATTGTGGACGGTGTGATGGTACCGATGGAACTGGCTCACCTGCCATACAAGAAGAAGACGTTCGAAGATTACGTCGGTCTCGCCGGTTTGGAGCGTCTTGGCCGGAAGAAGTGGCGGCTGGCAGTCTTCGATGTTGTGAAACGACTGCGCGCGGCGCTTGAACCCGACTATGTTGCCATTGGCGGCGGAAACGCCAGCCTGCTTGAGAAACTGCCGGATGGTGTGGAAACCTGCCCGAATGAGAATGCATTTGTCGGCGGATTTCGACTATGGGACGAAACAAAACTGACGACAGATTGATGAGGAAAGTCAATCTCTGAATTGGCGCAGAGGCTGTTGAATGTGATCATGCACAGTTCAACAATTGTCACCGTCAGTTGGCTTGCTGGTTGAACGAGGCCTTGTGAACTTGCCATGAATGATCCTCACCCTGCCATTCCGCATGAAGCGCTCAGACAGTCACAGGCACAGTTTCGGTGCCTGGCGGACAGCCTGCCGATCTGTCTGTTGCAGAAAGACGCTGAAGGGCGGCCATCATTTGCCAATCGCGCCTATCTGAAGTTTCACGGGCAGACGCTGGAACAGGTTCTGCATCGCAACTCATCCGGACTGTTTCCTGAGTCTGATGTTGAACAGTTTCGATTGAGCGATCTGGATGTTCTGCAGCGCGGTGATGAAACGCATGAGACCTGTCGGTTTTTCACCACTGATGGTCGTGAACGCTGGCTGGAGCGGATCAAGGGGCCGATACGGGATGCGGACGGCGCGATCGTCGGTATCCAGATTCTGTTCTGGGACGTAACCGAACGACGTCAGCAGGAAGACAATCATAGTCACGAAAGATCGTTGCTGCACACTTTGCTTGATTCCATCCCTGATTCCATCTACTTCAAGGATCGTGAAAGTCGATTTACCAGGATCAGTCGCAGCCAGTCTCATTCGTTTGGTTTGCAAGATCCTGTCGAAGCCATCGGAAGATCGGATGCCGATTTCTTCAGCGCGGAACATGCCGCCCGCGCTCGTGCTGATGAACTGAAGATCATGCAGACAGGTGAAGGCATCATCGGACAAGTCGAAAAACAGACTCGACCGGGCAGACCAACACGACTTTGCTCGACCACCAAAATGCCGCTGCGGGACAGCGCCGGACAGATCATCGGCACATTCGGCGTTTCCCGGGACATCACGTCATACCTGCATGCCGAAGAAGCGTTGAATCAGGAACGCGATCGACTGCAGACGCTGATGAATCATTTGCCGGACGTGATTTTCATTAAAGATACTTCCGGTCAGTTCCTGATGGCGAATCCCGCTCTGGTGAAGTTGTATGGTGCCAAGTCGCCGGCAGCCATGATTGGCCTGAAAGACCAGGATTTCGTCCCGCAGTCAGTCGCCGATCACTTCGCGCAGGATGATCGTGAGGTCATGGACTCGGGCGTTCCCCTTGTCGATCGGGAGGAATCCAACGTCGATACCGAAGGGCATCCGCTGTGGATGCTGACCAGCAAAATTCCGCTGCGGGATTCTGATGGTCAGCTGATGGGGCTTGTCGGAATCGGACGCAATATCACGCGACAGAAAGTTGCCGAACAGCAGGCGCGTCGTCAGGCGATGGAAGCTGGCCTGCTGCATCAATCAACGTCTCTGGCGCGGGAGACAGATTCGCTGGAGGAGTTGCTCAAAGGCTGCCTCGGCATCGTCTGTAACCTGACATCGTGGTCGATCGGTCATGCGTATCTGCCACGCACCGCCGAGACAAATCCGGAGTTGATCCCGACAGGCATCTGGAATTCTGATGGCAGGCATTCGCTGACCGAACTGCAGAACGTCACGCAGGCGCATTGGGTCCGGAACGGCGTGGACATTCCGTCTTTGATTTTGAAGACGAAACTGCCACAGTGGATCAGTGATGTTGACACGGGAATCCAGGGACATCGACTCGAAGCACTCAAGCAACTGGGGATTCGCAGTGCGTGCGGGTTTCCGGTTGTGATTCGGGACGAACTGGTCGCAGTCCTGGAATTCTTTTCGTTTGACCGACTGGAACGAGACGACGGACTGCTGACGATTCTGCGGAGTGTGGGCGAACAGATCGGGCGTGCGATCGAACGTCGTCGCGCCGAAGAGGCGCTGCATGCTGCGTGGAATGCGGCCAATGCGGCCAATCAGGCAAAGAGTGATTTTCTGGCGAACGTCAGTCACGAAATCCGCACGCCCATGAACGGCATCATCGGCATGACCGAACTATTGCTCGATACAGATCTCACGCCTGTCCAGCTTGAATACTTGAAGATCGTGCAGGTGTCCGGCGAATCGCTACTGGAACTGATCAACGATATTCTGGATTTTTCAAAGATCGAAGCGGGCAAGATGGAGCTCGATGTCGTCCCATTCGACATCCGCGAAGTGCTCGGCGACACCATGAAATCTCTCAGCCAACGGGCTCACAGCAAAGGCCTCGAAATCGCTTTCGCCATTGCGCCGAATGTTCCCGAGTGTCTGGTGGGGGATGCCTCAAGGCTGCGACAGGTCGTCGTCAATCTGGTGGGTAACGCGATCAAGTTTACATCGACCGGCGAAGTCGTGCTGACCGTAGAAGCAGGTGCCCCCACCGGCGATCAAATGACCCTGAACTTCACTGTGTCCGACACGGGGATTGGAATCCCTGAAGAGAAAATCGATGAGATCTTCAAGGCGTTCCATCAGGCAGACACTTCTACCACGCGACGCTTTGGCGGAACCGGACTTGGGCTTGCCATTTCGCGGCGACTTGTGGAACTCATGGACGGCGAAATCCACTGTACCAGCGTCGCTAATCAAGGGAGCACGTTTCATTTTTCCGCCATGTTTACCGTTGGTACCGAAGAGCAATCTGCAACGAAGAACGGTGTGGATGTCGTCACGGATGCGCCCGTACTGATCGTCGATGACAACGCCACGAATCGACGCATCCTGCTGGAGGTGTTGAAAAACTGGGGTATGAAACCTGTGGCTACGGAGACTGCCGGCGAGGCGATGGTGCTGCTCAGGCAGGCACAGGCAGCTGGCAGTCCGTTTCGCTTTGTCATCAGTGACGTGAATATGCCGGATGTGGATGGATTCATGCTGGCACGACAGATTCGGGATGATGCCGATATTCGACTCACGCCATTGATCATGTTGACGTCCGGTGGTCGCGCGGGGGATTCCGTCAAACGCCACGAACTGATGATCGCCGCCAGTCTGATGAAGCCGGTCAAGCAGTCAGAACTGTTCGATGTGATTGTCAGCATCACGGCCAATGCCGGTCCTCGAAGTGAACCCGCTCCGGCTGCCGTACAGCAACCCGGCAAGTCGATGGGGGCCCTGAAAATTCTGTTGGCTGAAGATAATCTGATGAACCAGAAGCTGGCCACCGGGATTCTTGCCAGGCATGGACATCAATTGACGATTGCCAACAATGGCCTTGAAGCTGTCGCAGCGTATCAGACGGAGCGTTTTGATGTCATCCTCATGGATGTGCAGATGCCGGTGATGGATGGCTTCGCGGCCACCGCTGCAATTCGGCAACTGGAAAAAGTGAGCGGCACAAAGACTCCGATCGTGGCGATGACGGCGCATGCTCTCAAAGGAGACCGCGAACGCTGTCTGGCAGCAGGAATGGATGATTATCTGTCGAAGCCGATCCGCTCAAAACAACTCGCTGCAATTCTGGAGACACTGTTGCCGCATGAGCCTCTCCCCGGGACGTCGCCAGGCAGTTCCAGATCAGAATCATTGCCGGTCGATTCACTGATCGACTGGACAGCCGCATTGGAAGGTGTGGATGGCGACCGTGAACTGCTGAAAAGGGTCGTAGAGGTGTTCCTGGCGGAGTCGGAGCGGTTGTTTCAGGATCTCAAATCGGCAGTGCAGGCTCAGGACACTTCCATGATGCGTTCTCGCGGACATTCGCTCAAAGGAGCAATGCTGGGCGTAGGAGCCTTTTCCACAGCCGATCTGGCACAGTCACTGGAGATGGGGGCCGGCGACGGATCGCCGCTGTCGATGACCACAGCCTTGCAGGATCTTGAACAACAATACAGTCAGATCAGAGTCGAGTTGCGCGAGTTTCTGGGTAGTTAAGGCAAAGGGACGGTGCGTGTCTGCTCTCGAAGACAATTCAGAACTGCAAATCGCACATCAGGAATCCGATACATGAGGAGATCGCCATGTTAGGCCGATTAACTCCCGTTGGTGGGGGAATTCCCATAATCCTGCTGAAGAAATCCGTGACGTTGGGACGTGATCCGGCAAATGATCATGTGATCGCCTGCGGCAGTGTCTCGGGGAAACACTGCGAACTGGAATTGATCGACGGCTACTGGTGGGTGCGTGACCTTGGCAGTCGAAATGGGACGTCGGTCAACAATGTGCGTTGTCAGACGTCCAGAATTCTGCCGGGTGGCACTCTGCGAATGGCGAACCAGCGTTTCCGCCTGGACTACAGAGAACCGAAAGTCTCGGCTGATGAAGAGGTCGCGATGAACCTCCTGATGGATGTTAAGCCGACTGCACCGGCCGCGCCCGTTGGGAGCGAAGACCCTGGCGTTGCCGAGCCATTGGTTCCGAACCGACCGGCCATCCGCCAGCGTTCGGATTCGAGTCACGCGGGCACTCCCGTGATCACGCATACGAAGTCCGTGCGGCGTTTCCTGGGAAAACTTGTGCCGTGCGGCGGGGGTGATCCGATCCCGTTGCTTGAATCGCCACTCCTCGTCGGTCGCCGCAGCGCCTGCGATATTACGCTCAGGTTCCCCGATGTTTCGTCACGGCACTGTACGCTGACATACGAAGACGGATTCTGGGTCGTCGATGACTGTGGCAGCCGAAACGGAGTCCGCGTGAATGGCGATCGAGTCGAACGCAAAGTCCTGTACCCGGAAGATCGCATCTCCATTGCCAGCCACCGCTTCATCGTCCACTACACTCCGGAAGGTTCCGTGCCGCCTGCCGAAGACGATACGTTTGCAAAAAGTCTGCTGGAGAAAATTGGCATGAAGGATCTGTCGCGACTGGAACAGAAACGAATCCCAGACGCGGCGAGCGAAGATGATCAACCAAAACGAATGACACTGGAATAAATACACCCACCCTCTGAAATCGGGCAACACGCCCTGCGAGAAAACCCACCATGCCTACTCTGCTTGTTGTTGACGACGTGGCCACAGATCGACTCAGGATCGCCGGACTCGCTGCCCGCTGGATGAAAAGTAACGTGCTGCAGGCAGCTGACGGAGCCACCGCGTTGACGATGATTGAACAGCACCAGCCGGATATCGTGCTGACTGACCTCCACATGCCCGAAATGAATGGCCTGCAGCTTGTGGAAGCGATTCGGGATCGGTATCCCTACATTCCTGTGATTCTGATGACCGCCGATGGAAGTGAAGAAATTGCGGCCATCGCGTTGCAAAAAGGTGCGGCCAGCTACGTTCCTAAACGTAATCTGTCTCAGAATCTGGAGCGCACTTTGCAGCAGGTTCATGTCACGGCCAGGGATTCCCAGATCCAGCCTGAAATCATGCACCAGATTCAGTCCACGAAGACCGAACTGATCCTGTACAACGATCGCCAGCTGATTCGATCCACTGTTGGGTTGCTCGTCAACTTTCTGCGTTGCATGCCGCTGGGTGATGAAACCGAACGCATGCGAACCGGCATCGCTCTTGAAGAGGCGATGCTCAATGCGTACTACCACGGCAATTTTGATGTTGCCGGAGTGACAGGCGCGACACCGCAAACCTGGGACGCCATCGCCGCCGAACGATCCTCTGATCGTGAATACGGGCTGCGTCGAATTCACATTCTCGCCGATATCTCACGCGAACGCGCGATCTTCACGATCCGCGACGAAGGCAAGGGCTTCGACCCGACTCCATTCCTGGAGGGTCGCGTGAAGCCTCTCAACGACCGTCATCGTGGAGTTCATCTGATGTCCACCATCATGGACGCGATCACCTACAATCCAGCCGGCAATGAAGTGACCATGACACGCAACGCAATCACCGGCATGGCGGAATAAGTGAATATTGTTCTGGTTGAAATTTCGTATTTGAGATTTGAGATTTGAAATTTGAAACGTGGCCTACGCTGTAAAACGAATGTGCCATTCACAACCGCTCAGAAAAACAACATTGTCAGCGTTTGCTCAGCAGAAGCTGACAGCACATATCCGGCCTCATGCACTTCATTGCCTACTCCGTGACGCTGGAACGTCCCGGGCGATAGCCCTTACCGGGTGTGTTCCGAGACTGCTTCTTTGCCCCTTTTCCCTTCGCAGCCGATGAGCCTTCTCCCGGAATCGTGTGGACGTACTCACCGCGAATTCGCGTGTTCGCATCCGCCCGGCGCTTCTCCAGTGCCTCGCGAGGAGGATTGGAGGCTATCAGGCAGTCGCAGCCGGATCCGATCAAATCCTGCCGACCAGCCTGCTCAAGAGCTTTACGCACGTCAAAATAATTTTCGGGCTTGAAGAACTGCATCAGGGCTCGCTGCAGTTTTCGATCACGCAGATGCTCAGCCACATAAACCGGCTTCTTCGTGAACGGGTCGATCCCTGTGTAATACATGGCGGTCGCCACATCGAACGGGGCTGGGATAAAATCCTGCACCTGATCCGGACGGTAACCGTTTCGCTTCAGGAAAAGTGCCAGGTCAATCATCGCGTGAAGATCGCTTCCGGGGTGGCTGGCGATGTAATACGGAATGATGTACTGCTTCTTTCCGGCAGCCTTCGATTCGCGGTCAAAGACTTCGGCAAACTTTTCAAAATCATCGCTGGCCGGTTTGCGCATCAGATTCAGAACGCCGGCGTCTGAGTGTTCGGGCGCGACTTTCAGATGACCGCCCACATGATGGCGTACCAGATCCTGCATGTACTCCGGCGATCGACGGGCCAGATCCATGCGAATACCGCTGGCGACGAACACTTTCTTGATGCCCGGTGTTTCCCTCGCATCCTTCATGAGCTTCACCAGAGGCCCATGATCCGTTCCCAGCAATTTGCAGATCGTCGGATGCACACAGGACTGGCGCCGACATTTGGCTTCAACTTCGGGACGCGTACAGCGCATTTCATACATGTTGGCGGTCGGACCGCCGATGTCGCTGATGACACCTTTGAACTGCGGGTCACGAGTCATCTCTTCAATCTCGCCGATCACAGAGTCATGACTGCGAGACTGAATGATTCTTCCCTGATGTGTGGTGATCGAACAAAACGTGCAGCCACCGAAACAGCCGCGCATGATCGTCACGGAATCCTTGATCATCTCAAACGCAGGGATTTTTTCCACATACGACGGATGCGGTTTTCTGGTGTAGGGAAAGCCGTAGATCGAGTCCATGGCTGGCCGTGAAATCGGAAATCGCGGAGGATTACAGACAACGGCCTGTCGGTCATGGAATTGCACGAGCCCTTTGGCATTGTATGGATTCGTTTCGTTATGGATGATCTTTGTCGCTTCTGCAAAAGCCGGCTTGTCAGAAGCGACGGTTTCGAAACTCGGCAAACGCAGAAATGTCGGCTCTTTGGCCGGATCTCCAAAGCGTTCTTCCGATTCCCTGGCCCCCAGGACATACGCCATGCCTCGCATATCGCGCAGGTCACGCACGGTCTCACCGGCGGCCAACCGTCTGGAGATTTCCAGAATCGTATCTTCTCCCATCCCGAATCCGACAAGGTCCGCTTTGGCATCCAGCAGGATGGAGCGGCGAACTTTGTCACTCCAGTAGTCGTAATGCGCCAGACGCCGGAGCGAAGCTTCAACTCCTCCGGCAATGACCGGAACACCGGGATAGGCTTCACGAGCCCGCTGGCAGTATCCAAGAGTGGCTCGATCCGGTCTCAGTCCGATACGGCCGCCAGGGGAGTACGCATCGTCATTGCGGACCTTCCGGTTGGCAGTGTAGTGATTGATCATCGAATCCATATTGCCCGCGCTGATCGCGAAGTACAGCCTTGGTTTGCCAAACGTCCGCCATGCGTCGCAGGACCGCCAGTCGGGCTGGCTGACAATGCCGACGCGAAATCCACCCGCCTCGAGGACACGCCCAAGGATAGCGCTGGCAAAACTGGGATGGTCGATGTAGGCATCGCCCGTCACGAAGACGACGTCGAGCTCATCCCAGCCCCGTTCGAGTGCCTCTGCCATCGTCATCGGCAGCGGTTTTCGGTGACAGGCTGTACGCTCCTGTCCCTGCAGAGCGGCCAGAGGGTCCGAATCGGCATCCGAAAGGTTGAGGATCGGCAGGCTGAGTGAAGTTGAATTTGTCATGTTCGGGATCATACCACTCGCAATCGCAGTGATCCAGGCGACGTTGCGATACTTCATTGAGAATCAATAAACTTGGCGGGCTGCAGCAGAATTCCCCGTAGGTTCTCCACAAAAAGCAGGATACCAGGAATTGCCTGATTTAACCGAATTTGATGTGCGGAATGTTGAGCCACGAATTCACACGAATAAACCCATCGCGGGCTTCGCCCGCAACCAAAAGTAGCCATCACGCTCCGCCGTGATGAGCATTTGACAATCGACGTTCATCAACCGTGACAGCGTTCCAGGATAAGCCCCGTTGCAAGGGGCTGAAGGACAATCAGCGCGGGAGCTTCAATCATGTGGCCAAATTTAAGGCTCGTCACGCGGAGCGAGACGGCTACTTTGCGATCTACCAGTCACCGAACGGCGAACAATGGTGTGGACGAGTTTACGCACGACAACAACTGCGATTCAATTGGCGGACGCATAGAAAACAGTACAGTCGGGGAATTTCCTGTTCGATGAAAGGCGCTTTAGTGGTTACAATTTAAGGGTCCTCGCCACAAACTGCAAAGGAACTGAACCAATGCCATCCATCTTCCCTGGAATGGACCCGTTCATTGAAGGATATGAATGGGAAGATTTTCACAACCGATTCATTACGATGAGTTCCGACTTAATCGTACCCGCGTTGCGCCCGGATTATGCAGTCCGCATTGAAAAGCGCATCTATGTCGAACATCCATATGATGATCCACGACTGATCCGCCCCGACCTGACCATTATCCGCGACCCGCTGGGGTTGCGTGGCAGCCGGTCACCTGCACGTTCGTCCTCAGCAATGCATGAACCCGTTGAACGCACACTGCCGGGACCCGTGGATATCGAAGAGACGTACCTTGTCATCCGCCATCTCGAATCTTCAGAAGTCATCACTGTCATTGAACTCCTTTCGCCATCGAATAAGCGCGCGAACGCCGAGGGTCGTGAGGAATACCTGGCGAAGCGAGAGGAGATTCTGCGGAGCAAAACGAATCTGGTTGAGATCGATCTGCTGCGTGGCGGCTTGCGACTGCCGACAGTCGAACCGTTGCCTCCGGGCGACTTCTTCGCGTTCGTCTGCCGCGCTAAACGCCGACGGAAAGTGGACGTCTATGCATGGCCACTGAACCATCGCTTGCCGATCATCCCAATCCCGCTGGCCACCGATGATCGCGAAGTCTCGCTGGATCTGCAGGCAGTGTTCGATACCGTCTACGACCGCGCGGGTTACGATTACACGATCAACTACACGCAACCGATTGTCCCGACGCTCAACGAATCCGAAACAGCCTGGGCGAGTGAATTATTGGAGACACAAGGTGGAAAAGCGACGTCGTAAACCTCAGTCCAGATAAACGTTGCCACGTTAGCTACGCTTACTTTTCAAAACATTTTGCAGTGGAGTCAAGTTTTGGATGCGCCGTCGGAATTTTCGTATGTAGGATGGACATTCATGTCCGTCGCATGACCATGAAACAAGGTCGAAGCGAAAGTTATTGTGCCTTGACAGCCGTTCGATACTGCGACGGTACTTTGCCAGGGTCTCGGACATGAATGTCCAAGCTACAGGAATCGCAGCTTCGAATCTCGCCTTGATGACTGATCGCCTCTGGGTCGGCTTGCTACTGTCGCCCTGATCGCAGACAATTCCTTTTTGCTCTCCGACTTCGAGCAATATTCGAGTTGACCGGGAGCCTGAGGAGTTCGCATGATGTCGCCGGGAAAAAATGCGGTCACGAGTATGTCTGAAGGCCATGTCACCGACTCGGAAACGACTCAGATTTACGCAC
>JAYSPO010001052.1:0-1301 GCA_043722015.1 Candidatus Kuenenia sp.
TCCAGCCCCGGCCACCCGAACCAGCGAGGCACGACAGATAAAACGCTCGGTTCAGTCTGTAGGCCGGACCAAGCGCAGCGCCGTTCCGGCAGGTGTCTGGCATTTGCCGGAACGGCGCTCCGCTTGGTCCGGCCTACCCCAAAATCAAGCATTGACACTACGTCTGGACATTCTTGTTTGGGTCCTCACGAAAATGCGTCCCAGAGACAATGGACATCGGAAATGCACGATCCTTGGCTTCGACGAGGTTTTCTGGTCGTGCGACGGACATGAATGTCCATCCTACATTCATGCTGGCATTGACCAAAACGGCGATTTCCAGCAAGATCCGCCGTTTCGATCTCACCGGCGGCTCAACTTGCCGGAAAACTCAACGTCTCTCGAATCTCATAAGAGCCCTCAGACTGCATTCTTACTGCGGTTTTGGCTCGCATTGGCTAACGTGTGTTCATGACCGCAGGCTCAAAACCCGACCGCTTCGAACTCGCTCGACTGGAGAAGCTGGAGAAAATCCAGTCTCTGGGACATGACCCCTGGGGGCAGCGTTTCGATAATCACGAAGCAATTTCTGGCGTCCGGGAGCGATGCCCGGCTGAATCCGGGATTGATGGCGACACGGTTCGAGTGGCAGGGCGTATTCGAGGGCGTCGCAAAGCCGGCAAGCTGCGATTTATCGACCTGCAGGACCAAACCGGACGGATTCAGCTGCTGTTTTCGCGTGGCGAATTGACTGAACCGCAATGGGAGCTGATGAGCGCGCTGGATGACGGCGACATCATCGGCATCGACGGGGTTCTGCGTCGCACAAACACGGGCGAAGTGTCCGTGTTTGTCAAAGAGCTGACCGTATTGTGCAAGTCCCTCACGCAACCGCCGGAGAAATTTCACGGGCTGAAAGACGAAGAGACGCTCGTCCGTCAGCGCTATCTGGATCTGATTTACACCGAAGGCGCTCTGGACCGTCTGTTGCAGCGATCAAAAATCATCGATTCTGTCCGCCAGACATTGCGAAGTCAGAATTTCTACGAAGTCGAAACACCGGTGCTGCACGCTGTTGCTGGCGGAGCTGCCGCGCGTCCGTTTGTCACGCACCACAACGCGCTCGATATGGAACTGTACCTTCGCATTGCTTTGGAACTGCATTTGAAGCGATTGATGGTCGGGGGGATTGAACGAGTCTACGAAATCGGGCGCGTGTTCAGAAATGAAGGAGTCGATGCGACTCACAATCCCGAATTCACCATGATTGAGATCTATCAGGCCTATGGTAATTACGAATCCATGATGGATCTGACCGAACA
>JAYSPO010001053.1:0-1823 GCA_043722015.1 Candidatus Kuenenia sp.
CTCCGCCGACGGGTACTTAATGGCAATTCTTCCCGGAATTGCTGGCCAAATTACTGCTCCTTGCGAACCGCTGTATGCGTAAGTGCTTTTGGGAAAGCAATTTACGTTCCGCAGGGCAGCATTGCGCGATCTTGACCCATTTTCGCACCCCGCCGTATAGTTCGCTCCACCTTTCTCATTCCGGGGTGCTGGATCTGTTGATCCGGTGTCTCGGTCCTTTCCGTCAGCCTTCCTGAGCCCACTGTCTTGAATGCGACACTAACGGCGACTGAATGATTCATCGTTCCGTTCTGTCTGTCATCGCCATGACTATCGCGACAACGCTGTTGTTCGCAATCGGTGGTGATACGCGCGCACAGAATGCGGAAACAGAAGCGCCGTCAGTGGAACTGGCGACGGAAGATATTCAGAACCCGATAGCGATCAGCGGCGACTTTGAGGAAACTTTGGCATCGGCCGATGGTCAAGTGCATCTGATTGTCGGCCATGCCGCATTGAAGCAGGGTAGTTTTGCGATTTCCGGAGCCCGGCTCGCGGTGTTCGTGTCGCGTACGGAATCGGGGTTTGAAGTCAGGGTATACGGCGAGAACGTCGCGATCGATTCCCGCGACGGGCATCGCGATCAGGCATTCAAAGCCATCCGCCTGGAATCACTTGCCGCGCCGCAGTTTCAGGTCGGACAGTCGACCCCAGGCAGTAAGGACAATCCGCTGCTTCGCAAAGCCGTCGATCGGCTGTATCCGGGGGACGCCGGTGATGTCTCGACTGTGAGTCTGCAACTGCCTCAGGATTCCTTTTCGATTCCGTTGCCGGCCACACAATCGACAGGCAGCGGTTCAGCACGGCGGGTGCAGGTTCGACCTCGATCGAGCGATCCGCTCCGGTTTGAATCCTTTGAGTCGAGCGACACAGTGCCAGCCGAGCAGGTCAACGTCATCACGGGCGGCGTCAATGTGCTTGTGGAGGGCGTCGATGTCGCACTTGGCGGCGAAGAAGTTTCTCCCGGAGTGATTGATCTCTCAGCAGATCGCGTGGTGGTATGGACGCAGGCAGGCGAGGGCTCGGCACTCGAAGCAGGCAGTCAGGTTGTGCAACCAGGGCAGTCGAAGCTGCAGGTCTACATGGAAGGTAATATCGTGATCCGGCAAGGGCAGAACAAGATCCACGCGACTCATGCCTTCTTCGACGCGAATTCCAATCGTGCCCTCATGCTGAATGCCGAACTGCGAGCGTTCCTGCCGACGACGCAGGGCGACTTTCGAGTCCGCGCGAAACGCATGAGGATGCTGAGTCAGGATCGTTTCCATGCTCAAAATGCATGGGCGACAACAAGTCCGTACGGAGAACCCGGTTATCGCATCGAGGCGAGTGACATTTTTGTCGAGCCGAGACTCTTCTCAGAAACTGATCCCGACACGGGGCTACCGGTGATGAAGCAATCGACATGGGTCACGAGTCATAACAATAGGTTCGTCATCGGCGACGTTCCCGTCTTTTATCTGCCAAAGATCAGCGGGAAGGCGGAGGATCCAGGCATTCCGATCCGCAGCGCCGTAGTCTCAAACGACAGTATTTTCGGTGTCCAGGTCAAGACGGTCTGGGACATGAATCGTCTGTTCGACATGAATCGTCTGTTCGGGATCGAGAAAGTTCCGGGAATGGAATGGGATCTCCTCGCGAACTACATGTCTAAACGCGGGCCCGGTGTCGGAACTGCAATTGACTACAGCGGCAACAACGACCTTGGTTCCTATAAAGGCAGCGGCAAAGGCTATTACCAGTACGACAGCGGCGTGGACAATATCGGGCTGGACCGCCGCAAT
>JAYSPO010001054.1:0-1838 GCA_043722015.1 Candidatus Kuenenia sp.
TTCTAGCCACGAAAAGGCACAAAAGACACAAAGAATCGCTCATTTCATGGATCGTGTTTTGCTTTCTTTGTGCTTTTTGTGTTGTTTCGTGGCTAGAAAAAAAAGTCCAGATGGCTTGCGTAGTGGAATGAATTCCAAATGCTTCGATCCCAGTGAATAAGCGGGCCATTGAAATCAATAGCACCCATGTGCTTCGCGAATGGCCAACATGGTTCCTTCGCGTACGATCCGTACAACAGGAAAATGCCACACAATGGCAAGAATGATTGTGATCGGCCGGCACCACGCGATAATCGCCGCATCCTGTTTCACGCACCTGATGCCGAATACTGGAATGACCGAAGACACTCACTGAGCAGTCTGCGATTGCGCTTGGAAGCCTCGTGTTGACTGTTCACTTCGGCTGGGAGGCCGAAGTTTGAATGGAGTCATCACTCAAAAGGACGTGCGCATGTCCCTCAAGCGTTTTCTTGCCGCCGCAGTCGGCTCACTGGCGATCGCCGGTTCGAGTCTCTTCGCCCAGGATCCTTCGCTCTACACCGAGCTGGAGCCGACGACGATCTTCAGCGGCGGCGTGCAGTACCTTGTGATGAACCGCGACACCAATCTATCGACCACCGCCCCGGTCATCAACGGGCCGGATTCGGCCGACGTCGGTTTTCAGAACAGCGACTTCAACTATCGATCAGGATTTCGTGCCTTCCTTGCGGCTGAAACAGCTGGAGCACGAATTGAAGCCATATATTCGAACTACGGCACATGGAATTCGCTCGATCAAGGTACGCTGACCAGCGGCCTTGCGTTCGATAACGGGATTGCGGGTGCAGGTCCGTGGGCCGGAGCGAACTCATTGAATCGCTCCACGTTCTTTTCGCCTCTGGCCGTCGCGTCAACACCTGCTTTTGGCGGAGAAGCCGACGAATTCGAAGGCCTGGGGCCAAACACCGGATTTCCAGGAGACGCACTTCCGACGTATGAAACGTGGTACAACAGTCGGCTGCAGGCCATCGAAATCAACGTGCTGACAGCCGATTATGAATCCACTTTCCAGTACGGTTTCGGTTACAGCAATCTGCAATTGGACGAATCCGCGGGCGTCCAGATTAATGGGATATTTCGAGCCAGTGATGTGGCTGTGCCCAATGGTGGACTTTCGCATGCGTCGCTCACGGGTGTGGGTGGACTGGCGTTTGCAGGTGGAACAGCGAATGGTTTTGAGGATGAAGTCGGCAACGCCTCAGGCATTCCGGACGCTCTGACGTTGTTCCGTGTCGCGCAAACCAGCAACGACCTGAACGGAATGCAGGCGATTCTGCAGCAGGAAGTCCTGTACTACCGCGGGCTCGTGGTCAACGGCGTGCTGAAAGGTGGCCTCTACTACAACTCCGCTCAAGGCTCGATTCTTGAACGCTACACAGGAGTTGATCCCGGCGCTGGCGGCGATACTTCCCGCTACGGCCGTTCGCTTTCCGACTCCAAGAGCCGGGCCGCCTATGTCGGGTCCGTCGGATTGCAGGCGAATTTCCCGCTCAGCTATCACTGGAGCCTCATCGGGGGCTATGAAGCGACGATCATTCACGGTGTCGCATTGGCCCCCGACCAGAATCCGGGCAACAACGGTACGACGTACAGCATCGACGCCAGCGGCACGGTGCTCGTTCACGGTGCCAACACTGGCCTGCAGTTTACTTACTAGTTCGACTGTCCCGGATTCACTCCCGGGAGCACGGAATCGCGTTGAAAAAGGTGTCTGGAACTTTGGAGGCATCAGAAAACAACGCGGAAGACTGATGCTGGAGAGTTCCAGACACCTTTTTCAACCAGTTTGGGACAGTCGA
>JAYSPO010001055.1:0-4720 GCA_043722015.1 Candidatus Kuenenia sp.
GCGCCGGCACACCATCTCACTGCCTTGGTGTGCCGGCGCTCCGCTTGTCACACCCTACGAAATCAAACCGTGACTCATGACACCTCATTTTGGACCGCATAGAGAATAGCAGCGTTTTTTTAGGATTTCCTGGGCTAAAGCCGGGATTAGAAGCGAATCTGGGAAGTTGAACGTGACTAAAATTCCGCCATGATTTTGGGGCTTTAAGCAGGCCAGAACGGCAGGGTAGTTTTCTCCGGGAAACAATGCGTCGTTTGAGGAATTTGATTCCAGGACTACAGCACTTGTTGTGCGCCTGCTATGATGAATGTCGGTGGGCGATTTATGCTTGGGTCAGCTGGAATTGCCTGTGAATTTGAAATTTCTACGTCAATTGAGGACTTCGCGATCGCGTCGCTGCCAACGCGGGGCGTTTGTGTGTGTTCAGCTAGAACGCGATCGGACAACTGATTATCCGTGTTCGACTTGAAAATCTGACTTCAACGGGTGCGATATCATGCTGGGGAAACTCTTTACTTTCGGTCTCGTTATCCTGGCCATGGGTAGTGGCAATTCATCTGCTGTCGCTCAGAATTCCTGGGCGCAGCAGCTCGTCCAACCGCAGAAACTGGATTTCGGCGTCATTGCCGCCGGTTCTGAATCTCTCAGAGTTCTGACCATCGAAAACACCACGAGCGCTGTCGTGCATATCGTCGGTGCGTCTCCAGGGTGCCAGTGTGTGATGCCGGGAGAGCCTTCGCAGCACCTCCTGCAACCCGGTGAAAAGTCAACGATCGAAGTCCGCATGAATACGCGATCATATAAGCACCAGCGTGATACATTCCTGACGATCACATTTGACGCTCCTCAACTGGAAATCGTGAGGATCCCCGTTTCCGCGTACATTCGAACCGACGTTGTATTTACTCCGGGAAAGATCGATTTTGGTTCAACCGAGGTTGGTACCGGTGGTGAAGTGACCTGCAAGATTGCCTACGCAGGCCGCCCGGACTGGAAGATCCTCGACGTCAAGTACACGAACAAAGATCTCAATGCCAGTCTTAAAGAGATTGATCGCAATCCCGGCCTGGGAACGGCGGATTTTGAGCTGACAATGACATTGGCGCCCGGGGCTCGCCCGGGAAGATTCCGTGAAATCATCACGATTGTGACGGATGATGCGGCCAGCCCGAATGTCCCCTTGATGGTTGAAGGCATTGTAAAGTCGGACATCACGTTGGCGAATGACAATGTGAAGATTCGCGATCTGAAACCCGGCGAAGTGACGACTGTGAAAGTTGTTATCCAGGGCACGAAACCATTCGTGGTGGAAGACATAGATTGCCCTAAGATGCAGGACTGTTTCAAAGTGAAACTGGATACTGCAGAAAAGAAACTGCAGATTGTTGAACTGGAATTTACGGCTCCCAACACCCCCGGGAAGTTTGCCGAGGAATTGGTCGTCAAGATCAAGGGCCGCGAAGAGACCTACCGGTGTACTGTCAGTGGCCAGATCCGCTGAATGTGCGACCTGGCAACCGCTGGCTTAGATCCATTCTTTTCAACATCTGTGCATTTTACAGGCATCTTTTCGACCGTAGTTCTTTGAGATTTCGAGATTCGGGCTTCGGATTTGCGGCTTCGCAGCGCTACGGTGACATGTGAGGCCGTAGCAGTTTCGGACCGCGTTCCTTGAGTAGCTGCTCAAGAATCTGTCGATCGGTCAGTCCCTGTGCGATCCGTTCGGCGATCTCAGTCCGCGTCCGTTTGGCAAGACCACATGGAGTTTTCCCTGCGGCGTCACAAGCGGCGAGTGTATAAAAGTGCCCGGCACACATGTCGTGCATGCCGCAAGTGCAGTAGATCCCGGACATGAGCCAGTCCACTCGTTCTGCCGCCGTGCGGGCCTGGTCCATGCCTGGCAGATCGTCAGGAGCAACGCTGGTCGGCACGGTGGAGAGTTTGACCAATACGCGCTGCCCGATTCGGAAGTCTGGAGGAATATCGGGCTCGACCTGCAGGAGCACCTGAGTTCGCTCCCTCCAAGGTCGCAATTGCCTGACGACAGCAGTGACCGACATGTTGTGTGCCAGTGTCACCGTCAATTTATCTCCGCCAAGCAACGTTCGACCCCAAGACATGGATTCATGGTCCAGCATGAGTTCGATCTGCTGACGATCCTCGTGCCGAAATACCAAAGTTCCGGGCAGGCCATCGTTCGTCCAGCGTTTCACGAGCTCGGCCATTTGAGTCTCGCGACGGTGCTCAAATTCAGCAGACGTGAAGGCAAGTCGGGTGGTCGTTTCGGTCGTCTGATAATAGAGGAAATCATGCACTCTCAGGCTGCCAGTTAAGTCGACATTTGGCAATCCGATCGTGCGGCTCACGGGCTTTCCGCTACGCCCCATTGTCAGCGCCACTGAAGCAGAATCGTTTGACTGGCGATCAATCATGCTGACACTTGATGGTCCATAGAATTCCTGTTCACTCAATTCATCAGCCAGCAACGAGATTGACTTTCCCTCGTCACTTTTGCTGTACCAGACCCAGACTCGATCGCCCACAACAAACTGGTCCAGTCGTCCCCACCAGCCGGAACACCACACTTCGGCTCCGGCTTCAAGCTTTCGCACTGTGGGTGTGGACTCACCTTCAACCTGGAACGTGACTTGCTGATTTTCGACATCAATCGCTTTCAGAATGGCGAAATGGCGAACGGCGACATCCAGATTGCCATGCGGATCAGCGGGCTCGTATTTTTCATCCGTGAGCGGCTTGTAGTCGGCGACACTACCGGCGACCTCGTAAAGTTCAGTCTTTGGATATTCCGCCGACCACGCAAACCACTTGACCTGCGTACTGTCCACCCACATCAGGGTCCATCCCGTCAATTCTCCGTCAACTGCTCGGCCAGCCACGTCCCAGTGCGAACGACTTTCTGTGTCGGTGATTCGCCCGTCGGGTTTGTCACCTTGCTTCAGCGTCAAGCGCCGCGATGGAAGTTCAGCCGCACCGGCAGGTAACGGGACACCGGCGTCCGGAGGTGACACGCCGTTCTTGTCGGGCCGCGGGGCTCGATACTTGCGAGGCTGATGTGCAATGGGACGATACGCAGCCGCAGAATTTGATGCCGGCTCCCAGAACACAACGATGGGTTCGCCATCGATCTCATCAATCACGAATCCTCGCTTTGCCAGAACGGACAAGGGATAAGCTTTTGCCGACTTTCCAGTCCAGATACCCAGCACGGGTTCATCAGCAGTGAGTCGTGCATCGAACGGGCCGCGAGTACTCAGGGAATCCTGATTCGGATCGGAGGGCAACGGAACGGACTGATATTTATCAAACATTCTGTATGCGACAGCGTCCGGGTAATGCTTGAGCCAGAATCCCCAGTCGCTGGGCAACGTGGGCACGGGTTCCAGGCGGGTTCCCTTGCCGGGACCAGCGAAGGCTTCACCGGTGAGGCAGGAAAAGAGCGTCCCGTCCGTCCGCTCCATGACCATCACACCATTTCGCCAACCATGGAAACTGAATTCGTACGCCGGTGCGTAGCCACGCACGTATCCGGCATCGGAGTCGTAGACAAAGACGCCGTAACTGTCGCTGATGACACGCCATTTGTTGAGAAAGAATCGATGCGGAATCGCGCCGCCGTTCGCATAACCGCGGATCCAGCACAGGACGCGATCATCATCCCGCAAATCCCCGGCCCGCAACGTCGCTTCGTCACGGCAATGCGAACAGTTTGGATTCACCAGCGTCGGAAATGTACCGGGCTTTGTGATCACCGGCAGATCAACCGTTTGGTCGTCCGCACCGACTGGGCAGGCGAGCAACGCCATGCTGAGGAATAAGACGAATCGCATTCTCAACCTTTCTTCGTTGGGGTCGTTGACGCAACGTAGTACTGTGTCAGTCGTATTATTGATGTGTGCCACTGGCTCTGCCAGTGCTTTATGCAATTGGGGGAGCACTGGCGTTACCGTTCACGACAATTCGAGAATGACAGTGTAAACCCCAACGCGGGCTTCGCCCGCAACCCCAAGTAGCCATCACGCTCCGCCGTGATGAGCATTTGTCCTTCAAGACCCATCAACCGAGACAGTTTTCCACGACCAGCTCCGTTTCGTGGCCTGAAGGACAATCAGCGCGGGCACTCTATTCATGTGGCCCAGTTCAATGCTCGTCACGACGGAGCGTGACGGCTACTTTCCGATTTTACCCTCTCCGAGTCCGAACCGTCGTGAGAACAAAGTTAATGCACGAGAACAACCTCTACAAAGCGCCGCCTGAAAATCTTCGCGGAGCAACAAGAAATCAACTGTTATTAGTACAGATTGACTGTTGATTTCTATCTGTGTAAATTGTTATGCACTGGCAAAGCCAGTGGCACACAACCCATCAATGAATGCGTGACAGCGCAGCAGGCTTCCAGTCACCTTCACGGCTTCACGCTGGCTTTACCTGCTTGAATCCACTGATGAATCTCTTCCTGTACTTCCTTTCCGTTTCGATTCAGTACGTCATTGTGACCGGTGCCTCGAAAGAGTACCAACTTCTTTGGCACACCGCCTTGAGACTTTGCCGGAGTCACGTCCTGCAAACGCTGCGCAAGCGGCAGCGGAACAATCGAATCGGCAGTACCGTGAAATTGCAGCACCGGACAGGTGACGTGAGGAATCTCCAGATCCGAACGATAGCGATCAATCAACACCAGCCTGACAGGCAACCACCAGAA
>JAYSPO010001056.1:0-3533 GCA_043722015.1 Candidatus Kuenenia sp.
CATGAAATGAGTGATTCTTTGTGTCTTTTGTGGCTTTTCGTGGCTAGAAAACAACACCTCCTGTCGGGCTGTCAGATTCCAGAATGGTGAGTGCGCATGGACGTACAACGGAAGTCTAATAATGGAACCCAAGTGGCATTCTCGCTCATAATTGCAGTGCCGATTCCCAATAACTAAGCGGGCCGTTGAAAAAAATCCACCAGTCGAGGAGTTGTCTCTGCGACAAGCGTGCCATCCGCACCAGGAATTGTGATCGCTGCCAGATACGGCCAGCGTGCCTGAATCTCCGGGACCACGTCCGAGGCAGGCTTCTCCACAGCGACAGCATCGGGCAATGCCACTTCATCCTGGCCATGCACTGGACACACCAACACGAGAAGCAGGAATGCCGCACTGACTCTTCTTCACGAATTGCCTGCATTCAAACATTTTTATTTCCCCATCGAAAGATTGTTCGCGACCGGGTCAAACCCGATGAAAAAAGACTCTTTGACCGAACAAAATTACTGACCCTACCGGATTCTACGTGTGTGTTCACGGGAAAGTTATTCGTTTAACGGCGAGCCGCAGGCGTAGGCGAATTCTCTGCCGCGTACGCCTGCGGCTCGCCGTTAAACGATGCATACTTCCACGCCCGATTTTCGCTTCAAAACCAGTTACGAGCTGCACATAGAATCCGGTAGAGTCACGAAAATTACTACGACCTGAAACGCTGATAAGTTCTCGCCACCAGTCCCAGGACGATGGCAAGGACAAAGAAGGCGACAATACGATAGATCTGCTGGACATTCGCCATATCGACCACAAACAGCTTAAGTACTGTGACTCCGAACAACCCCATCGCAAGCCACCTCAGACGAGACCGATTGAGTCTGAATCCCAGACACATTAGCCCGATCGCAAACAGAGTCCAGAAGACGGTGAGTGCCAGGTGGGCTCGCCATCGCCAGAGATCGAGATCGCCTCCCAGCATCGATCTTGAGACAAAATATCCGTGACACTCGAGCGACAGCACCAGCCAAAGCAGCGTCGTCCCGATGACTCCCGCGAAGCCGACTGCCAGACGCTCGAGCTTGCCGAGCCGTGGCAGGTAAACGTCAGACCTCCATACGGCTGCCAGCACGAGTCCGGCCACTGTCAGTGACGGAAATGCAACTCGATTGAAGACCGGGATAAACGGATCACGCACGTAAAACGGCAGGTCAAATACTAACACTCTCCCGACGGCAAAGCACGTCATGACCACAGCCATCAGCCGTAGGACTCGAGAGGAAACTCTCAGCCCGAAAAGCCATAAGGCCATCCCCATCATGGCCCAGCCCAGAGCGATCCAGTGTGCATCGGCCTGCACTGGAATTGCCCAGGCAACAAAACCCACGGAGACCGCGAGCGATGTGAGCAATAGTCGATGATCATTCGGACGCCAGGCAAGCATCATTCTTCCGGCAAACGCATAGAGTGTCGCCGTTACCAGCGCAGCGGTCCCAATCCAATGACTCCAGGACTCAAGCGTCAGCACTCGAAACGCGACAAAGCCCACAATTCCATTCGTCATCAATCGCCCCAGCTCTTCGTAATCCGCTGACCGATGGTGAATTCGGGGTACAACCAGACTCTGTGCAAAATACAGGGCAAACATGACCATCTGAAATCCGAGAGCCCATGCGAATTTCTCAGGATGGTAATTGCCGTCGTACCACATCCAGAACAACCACTGTGTTCCCAGAAACGCAACCGATCCGACTGCTCTCCACCGCTGCAGGCACAAGGCAACCACAACGCCGAAATTCAGGACTGCCAGATACGTAAAGAACGACGAGTAGGTATCATGATCGGCCTGCATCAGCAACGGCGTCAGTAACCCGCCGATAACGGAGACTATGCCGATCACCGCCGAACGGCAGAACACCGCAGCAATCATGGATTCCAGCACCAGAATTGCCAGAAAGATGCCCGCGTGCTGCTGTGGCAGAAGGTGATAAAACCCAAATGCGGAATAGGTCGCGAGGTACATCACAACGATGCCGGTCGACATCAGTGACGCAAATCGGTGCCACCCTTTCAGTTGATACCGAAGCCCGGTGAGGAGCAGTCCGGCTCCAAACATCTCTCCGATCGCCACTCGACCCACTGGACCGATCCAGTTGTTCTGATAGGCATATCGCAGAAAGAACGTCGCGGAGAAAAGAAACAGAATCACCGCAACTCAGCCAAATGCCTTCTGACCGATAAACGTTTCCCAACCCACGGGAGATGCTGGCGTAATCTCTGATGATGCGGACTCTGGTCTAAGGCTCACGGCGGCAGCAGCATTCTTTAACGAGGCGTCTGCAGGTCCAGGAGACTGCATATCGGGCATGACCGTCGTCTGGATCGTTGCCACTGCCTCAGATATTTCTGACAGATCCTGACGCTGAGCTTCGCTGGATCGCTTGAGTGGCTGGACCGCCATGCCGTTCGCTGCGTTTCGGAGATACGTTTCGATGCCGTTCAATCGGGAAGTGAGTTCCGCTAATCGCCGAGTCCTCAGGATCGCCATAATGGACAGCACGATGGCAATCAGCGGCACGAGCAGGACGACACCGCCGATAAGCAGGATGATCAAAAGCTCTTCGGTCCGCATGGGATAGAGTCCAGTGGAATCTCGAATACGATCACAAACACCATCCTCGCCAATTCAACGCCGGCGATTGTCTGCTGGCACGCACATTGTAACCAGAAGCGCCAGCGAGGCAGATGCTTGTCGTGGAGATTTCCGGAACTCCTGGTTGCTTCGGGATATCCTGCGCGCGGCCAGAAATGAGTCCGGCGAGCGGAGCGGCGTAAGTCCTCCGGTACCTCGTTTTTGTACCGGCAAGCTAACGCATGCCGCTCGCCAATTCTCTCGCACTCCACCGCGTCGGGTATAGTAAGGCCAATAAACCGAGTGCAATTCACTTCATAACAAATCCCGCGCCAAAGCCGGAAAAATGAAATTCATCAACGAATTCATCCTTTGAGCGGACTGTGTGCCAAGGCCGTTGTGCGTCTGCAGTCAACACGCTGCACTCAGAGAGCAGCAGCAACATTGCAGACATGGGCCTGCGATGTGGCGTCGCCGAAAGTCTCGTGGAAAACATTTGGACGCTCGCGTCGCTATGATTGTAAGCATTCCTGTTCGCTCGTAGACTGGGCACAGGTACTTGCGCCCCCTAAAGGTGCATTTTTGGGTCTGACAGAAATTCGTCCTCCACACGGGCGTATTGGCAGAGGCGGTTTCATAACCAAATTCAACGCTCCCTTTTTTGGAAATGAGATGAGCCAGCCAGACAAAGTGATGGCAGCGTGTCCGGCCTGCGGATCAAAGCTGGCCGTCCCGTCAACAGCGGTGGGCAAGAAGATTCGCTGTCCGAAATGTCAGACGGTGGTCGCCATTACGTCAGAGATGGTGAGTCAGCCACCGCAAAAGCCTTCGGAAAGTCAGTCAGTGCCAGTCGCAGATTCCGACCGGCCTCAACAACCCTGCACTTTAGGCAAAAGCTTTACAGTCCGCG
>JAYSPO010001057.1:0-8239 GCA_043722015.1 Candidatus Kuenenia sp.
CTGAATGACGGTATCCAATGCAACTTTGAACCCATCAACGCAACTCCGAATTCCCCAGAAATTCCCCGTGTCGCCACTAAAATCCGAGAAGAACCCATAAAACACTAGGAAAACACTATATCGTACAACTACGGAACCGAAGGTTAATGGTTCGAGCCCATTCGAGTGCATTGAAAAAAGCCAGTGTTTTACCGCCTCAAACGGTGGCACTGGCTTTTTTCGTTTCTGGTGTGTAGCCATGCAATGTCCCCTGAGTTTCCATGACTCACGGATTTATGTCCGCCAATGGCGACAGTTTCCACATCACTCTATTCGGTCATTGTGCCCACCGAATGTGCCCACTAAATGTGCCCACGGGGTTGATACACTATGAACAAAACACTGCAAAACACGTACATGGTGATACGCAAAACACTGGGTAAACACTATGTGCCACATCTAACCGTCCTGAGTCAGTAACTGGTTTCGGCAAGTGATGGACGGGAATGCAGAGCTTGAACTGCTGAATGGACCGTCAGGCTTGCTGACAGGGACGCGGAAGCTCACGACGTTGTATCAGGAAGATGGTGTGCAGCATCCGGCACTTGTTGCGAAAGGTGGCAAGTGATGATTTGGTTGAATCTGCGACTTCAAGGGCAACCGGCAATGCGGTCACGGCCATCGCCGATTTATGAAAACAGGAACGGCGAAGGTATTGCTCGGCACGCGGGGCTGCTTCGCCGTTCTGCTTGTGGAGGTTAGTGAAACTGTTCCGGCTGTAACGGCATCGACGTCGTTTTCGTTATATCTGTTGCGATTGTTTTCAATGACTGCCGAACGGCAATTTCGGTTGGTTCGCGAGCCTGCTTTCCGCAGGGCAAGATTAACTCGATCTAACCGAGCCTCTTCGGAGTGCTCGAATGAACCTGCTTTGGACGAAGTCTTGAACAGGGATAGGCAGCAAGAACCTGCTTTGACCATCAGCGGTGACTGCATCCAGCGATAAAGTGAGCTTCCATGACAGGTCAGGTTTCAACTCTCGTACTGTCGCTGTTACTTCTGTCCGGCTGCAAGTCGGGCGGAATCGGACAGTCGGGCGTACGATTGAATCACGAATACGTGCCTGAGATGCCATGTAAAACTCTGACGGCTGCGGATTCGCATCGCGAACGGGAAATGCAGGTCCCGGAAAAAACAGCCAGCCACCAGGGGACATCACAGATTGAACAGGTGTCGGCTACGGAATCGGAGCCCGACGTGGCGTCGACTTCTTCCACCAGCTCCACTTCAGCGGACATCTCGCTTCAACAGAGCATCTCGCTGGCACTGTCTCAGAATCCGGAACTTGTAACGCTGCGACAGACTGAAAAAGTCAGCAGTGCGGCACTTGGTGTTGCGCAGACGTATCCGTTCAATCCTTTTGTCCAGTTTCAGGCGACACCTTATCAGGAGGCACGCATTGTGGAGCCTCGCGCAACTTACCACTACGTTCTGCTCATGCAGACCATTCAACTCGCACATCAACAGCAGTTTCGTGAACAGGGTGCCTCGTTTGCTCTGAACAGTACGCGATGGAATATTCATCAGGCGGAACTGTTGGCGCTGGCTCAGACGGAACGGCTCTATTTCATCGCGCTTTATCAGCGAGGCTTGATGGAACTGGTCGAAGCCAGCGATCGAAATAATCAGCAATTGCTCAACATTCTCGAAAAGCAACTGGCAGCGGGCCAGGCAACCGCTGCAGAGGTCGCGATTGTCCGAGTCGATGCGGCATCGACTCGACAGCAGTTACGGCTGGCCTCAGCAAATTATCAGACCGGTCTTCGCGATCTTGCGCGACAAAGCGGAGTTTCGCCCGAGCAGATCAAGGGAGTCGATGGCGACCTTCGGAGAATTGAATGGCATTTGCCTTGTGGTCCGACTGGCTCCGTAAATGCTTCCGGCTCCGGGAATGCTTCCGACGAATTCCGGATGGCGGCAGACGACGCGAGATCCAACGTCCTCTCGTGGGCGGCTTCGCGTCCGGACGTGATGGCAGCTCGTGCTGACATTGATGTCGCTCGAGCAAATCTTTGTCTGGCGTCCGCATCAAAGACTCCGGACCTGCAGATTGGACCGTACTACCAAACTACTGCCGACAATACACATTTCGTCGGCTTTCGGGGTCAAATTGACTTACCCGTAATCAACAACGGCATGCCATTGGAACGTCAGCGAACCGCCGAGCACCATCAGCGACTGACAGCCTGGCAACAGACCCGGCGCCGAGCGGAACTGGACGCTGAGGCCGCACTGTCCCGTTATGAGGTCGCGCTCTCTGCAGCCGCTGCGGACAGCGTTTCGACGTCCACAGACCTGCCCGCAGAACTGGAAGGACTGGAGACGCAGTTTCAGGCGGGCGAAGTGGATGTGGTCCGCGTCGTCCAGGCTCGCACCAGTCTCATCCAGAATGAAAGAGCGCGCCTGGATCTGTTAAACGAGGTCGCTCAGTCTGCGGCCGCACTCACCGGAGCTGCAGGGATCCCGGTGGAACAGCTTTTTTGTGTGCCATCAACTTAGATGCAAAACCTGAACAGGCACCCTTACCTGTCAGGTTATACTTTACGCGGCCAGGAATGAGGCAGCGGCGAGCGGTTGGCGTCAGCCCTCCGTGTGTTCATGCGCGGGCCACGGAGGGCTCACGCCCAGCCGCTCGCCATTGCCAATTCAGACCCGCGCGGAGTAGATGCAGCGTTTTCCGACCTGCCGCAGGAGCCAGTCCCGGATTTGTCAGGCGTTCTTAGTGCATTTCGACCACAGCAGTAACGCCATGTGCGTCAGCGTTGACACCGAAACGGATCAGGCAAAGATTTCTGTAACGGGGCGTCCTTTGGCGATCGGTAATGGGCGGTTGAGATTGTCGTGGACTTCAAGCGTGTGATCAATTCCCAGTGCGTGGTACATCGTGGCGGCAAGATCCCCGGTCGTGACGGGATCGCGATCCGGAACAGCACCGAACTTGTCCGACGCACCGTAGACCGCTCCTCCCTGAACGCCGCCGCCTGCCATCAGGACGGTATAACATTTCGGCCAGTGATCGCGACTGATATTGGAGTTGATCTTTGGCGTGCGTCCGAACTCACCCATCCAGATCACGAGCGTTTCGTCCAATAAGCCGCGATCACTGAGATCATTCAGCAGGACCGGCAGCGTGTGATCTGTGACCGGGAGATGCCATTCGGGAAGAATCTCGTACATCCGCGTATTGTCGAAACCATGCGTGTCCCAGCCACCATCTTTCCTGCTGCGTCCACCGATGCTTTGCGCAAAATAGACCGTCACAAACTTTACGCCGGATTCCACCAGTCGTCGCGCCAGCAGACAACCCTGTCCGTATGTCGTGCGACCATACGCTTCACGCAGCACATCCGGTTCCTTTGACAGATCAAACGCTTCTCGCACCTTTTGGGAGTTAAGCATTTCCAGTGCGCGATCGTAGTACGCATCGAGTCCTTGAGCAGCCGCGGACTGATCCAGAGTTCTGGCCTGTGCGTTGATCATCTGCTGCAGAACGCGTCGATCTCCAAGTCGTGCGAGGGACATGTCCGACGGCAGGCTCAGTTGCGATAAGCGGAAGTCCGGATCATTCGGGTCATTGCGAAAAAACAACGGGTCGAGCTGTTTGCCGAGAAAACTGGCACGCTGACCGGGCGTCGTGGAGCCATCCGAAATCTGATACGGATAGGAAACGAATGTGGGCATGCCGTTGGTATTCGGAGCGACCGCATCCACCACCGAACCATATCCCGGAAACAGATCCAGTGACTCTCGCAGACGTTGATCGTCGATCGGCGGCTCAAAGCCCGTCAACGCCGTGTAGCCGGCGGAATTATGGTTGTTCATTGTGTGATGCACCGTGCGAATCTGTGCCACACGGTGCATAATCTTTGCCGTCTCCGGCAGATGTTCGCAAACGGACATGCCGGGAACGGAGGTCGCAATCTGCTTGTAGAGCGACCGGTAGCCGTCCGGTGCATCGGGTTTCATATCAAACATATCGACATGACTCGGCCCGCCCCATTGAAACAGAAAGATCACTGACTTCGCACGACCGGGCTTCTTCTTCGCCGACTGCTGTACGTCCTCTGCGCGGAGCAGTCGAGGAAGATTCATCCCGAGCAAACCTGCGCCACCGACACGGATCAGGTCGCGGCGATTCAATGGGTGAATGTGTGACGACATAATGTGGTCCCTGATCTACGATCAAAATACCGATGCGACAGTCAAAGGTTCCGGGAATCCGTTGAATTGCCGTCACGCTGCAGGTGGTGGCCTGTTTCGTGGTTGTGCGGGCGATGCACCTTGGCCCATGGTATCGAAAAATCCGCCGATTTCCCGGATGTCTTCCGATTCAGACCTGAGTTTGTAAATTTTGGACGAAAGACCGCCAGCCTGCGCAGTGCCAATTGTTGCCTGGAATCGTTGAAGTCAAACCGTTGTGTGCAAAATCTTTGCGCCGAATCTGACGGTTAAATTTCCTCAAATCTGTGGAGAACAATCCGCTGAGCCAGGTATTCTGGTGTGAGATTCAATACCCTGATGGCGGCAGGACGCGTGGTTGCGGAGAATGGGTATCGGCATGGGTTCCTTACTGAGTGGGCAATGGGCGATGGTGGATTCGCAAACGACAGTGCTTGTCGCGGAAGACAGCCGGACTCAATCGGTACTGTTCAGGTCGTTGCTTGAAAAGGCCGGATACCATGCCGTGATGGCGGTCAACGGGCGTGAAGCGCTGGAGATGATTCGGAATATGCCTCCGGATGTTGTGATCACAGACCTCAACATGCCGGAAATGAATGGACTGGAACTGGTCGAAGCCGTCCATGCGGATTTTCCGGGTATCCCCGTCATTCTGGCGACAGGCGTCGGCAGTGAAGAAATTGCCGCGGAAGCCTTGCGGAAAGGCGCGGCAAGTTATGTTCCGAAGCGGAATCTGAAAGACCTGATTCCCACGCTGCAACGGCTGCTTGCGGTGGCACACGCAGATCGAGCCAGCGCGCAACTTTCTGCCTGTGCGGTACGCACCGAAGTGCAGTTTATTCTGCCGAATGAAGGATCACTGGTGGCTCCATTGGTCGCGCAGATCAAGCGAATGGTGGAACGTTTTAACCTGCGCGACGCCGGTGGTGCAATGCGCGTGGCGATGGCGCTGGACGAAGCGCTGCAAAATGCAATTCTGCATGGCAACCTTGAAGTGTCATCCGCGCTGCGTGAAGGCGATGATGCGAATGCCTACTATGCGCTGGCAACGGAACGCCGTCAGCAGGTTCCCTTCAAAAATCGTCAGGTGTATGTGCGCGCAGTCACCTCACGTGATATGGCGGAGATTACGATTCGTGACGAGGGCCCGGGATTTGACCCTTCAAAGATCCCCGACCCGACGGATCCGGCGTACCTTGATCGTCCATGCGGTCGCGGGCTATGGCTGATTCATGCGTTTATCGATGAAGTGCATCACAACGCCACGGGAAATGAGATCACGATGATCCTGCGCAAGCAGTCGGAGTCGGAGGCTGAGTGATGGCGATTCTTAAGTCATTCCGCATTATGCTTGTCGAAGACAGTGCGACATCGGCGGAACTGACAAGAAGCTGGCTGGAAGGTGGACTTGGGACGGAGTTTATTCTGCATCGCGCCACGCGACTGTCTGCGGCGCTGGAGTTGCTGCAACAGAAATCTGTCGATCTGACGATTCTGGATTTGAACCTGCCCGATAGTCTGGGACTGGATACGTTTCGAAGCATTTATGGACAGGATCGCAATGTACCCATCGTAATTCTGAGCAGCGAAATGGATGAAGAACTCGCGTTAGACGCTGTTCGTCTGGGGGCCCAGGATTATGTGGTCAAAGACAACGGTATCAGGAATCCGCTTGCCCGCCCGGTGCTTTTCGCCTGGGAACGCGTGCAAAGGTATCGTGCCGAAGCCGCACTCCGCGAGAACAATCAACAGCTTCAGGTCGCGCGGTCAGTTCAGCAGTATCTGCTTCCAAATGGTCCACCCATGCTGCCAGGCTTCGATATCGCGTGTTGCTGTGAGCCGGCGGACCTGATCGGCGGGGACTACTACGACTTTATTCCGTTGCCTGATGGTTCACTGGGACTGGCGATCGCGGATGTGAGCGGGCATGGCACTGCGGCGGCGTTGTTGATGGTCGAAGTCCGTGCCACGTTGCGCGCACTTGTGGGGCAGGGACTTGGCCTGAGCGAAATTATGCGAGTCACAAATCTACTGCTGACTCCGGATCTGGATTACAATTTTGTGACCGCCTTTTTCAGCGTGCTGCAGCCGCAGGATCGGATCCTGCGTTATGGCAGTGCCGCACATCCCGCAATATTGATGCATGCTGACGAGACACTGGTGATCGTTAAAGTCGGGAGTGAATGCTGATGGAGAGGCACCAACTTCGGGAGCGATTGATGCCTGTTTTCCTTGAGGAATTGCAGGAATGTGTCTGCGACATGCAGCGTCATTTGCTGTTGTTGCAACAAGACCCTGAACAGTCGGTTCGGGAGATGCTCGTCAATGAACTCTACCGGGCCGCTCACAAGATCAAGGGCGCGGCGAACGCGGCTGAAGTACGGACGATCGAAAAGCTGTGTCGCCAGATGCAGGATATTCTGACTGCGGTTCGTGACGGTCAGCGAACGATGGACAGCAACCTGCTCGCGCAGTTCAGCGAGGCTGTCCGTTTCCTGGAAATTTCCGCAGCAAGACTGCGGGATGGAGGTGCGCTGGAGTCTGCCGCTGAGATCTTTCGTGGAGCATGACAGATTTGTCGGTGTGGCGTGGCGTCAAATGTGACTCACTCTGATTCTTACCTCACCCGCCCGCAAGCTCGATCAGGATCAGGACAAACTGAGCCATGCAACGGGACTTTGCTGCGGAAATCCCGTCATCGGAGCTACGGGTCAACTGTGTGCCGGGCGATCCGCAGATTTCCTCGCAGGATTTGCGCAAACGGTCAGTACAGGTCCAGCGTATGACCGTCGTGCCGCCGTTCTTTGGAACCGGTCGAAACCGTCTATTTTGTCGTCTTCGCCCTTGAAACACTGGCGAAAGGCAACTTTGTCTCCTCTGTTTTTGTGTGCGAAACGACTCGACATGTCAAACGACGCTGTGATTGAGATCCGCAACCTGTCCAAAATTTACCGCGACTTCTGGGGTCGCAAGAAGGTTCAGGCGGTGAAAAGCCTGAGCATGGATGTGAAGCGGGGCGAAGTTTTCGGGCTGCTGGGACCGAATGGTTCCGGAAAAACGACGACCATGAAAATGCTGCTTGGGCTGCTTTTCCCGACCTCCGGGGAAATGACCATCCTTGGCAAGCCCGCGTCTGACGTTTCCAAAAACGAAAGAATTGGATACCTCCCGGAGGAATCTTACCTGTACCGATTTCTGAACGCCGACGAAACGCTGGATTTCTACGGTCGCCTCTTCAAGATGACCGCCGCCGAACGCAATCGCCGCGCGGATGAACTCATCGAGATGGTGGGGCTCGGCAAGGCACGTCGCCGGCAGCTTAAGGAATACTCAAAGGGTATGGCCCGCCGTATCGGGCTCGCTCAAGCCCTGATTAACGATCCGGACCTGGTCTTACTCGACGAACCAACCAGCGGACTGGACCCCATCGGTACGCGAGAAATGAAAGACCTGATTCTACGACTTAAGGCACAGGGTAAAACGGTCGTGATGTGCAGTCACCAGCTCGCGGACGTACAGGACGTTTGTGATCGCATCGCGGTGTTGTTTCAGGGAGAACTCAAAGTTCTGGGGCGCGTGGAAGATCTGCTGGAAGTTCGAAATGAAATGCAGATGCGCACTTCAAATCTCAGCGACGCAGCGATATCTGACATCCGTGAAGTCCTGAAGAAACACAATATTACCGATGCCGCGTTCAGCCGTCCGCGAGCGGACCTGGAAGAACTATTCCTGCGAACGGTTCGCGAAAGCGGTGAGCGGCCAGGGCGCCGATTCACCACGGAAGAAATCGCCGGAAAATCTGGTGGCCAGGCTTGATGCTTCGCGGCTTGATGTGCAGCGTTCGCAACAATCGCGAGGACGGCTGACCGTAGTGCTTGTGTCGATTAGGAGTGTTTGACTTTCAGATGGAAGACCCCATCCGGCTTGCCCGGATGGTGAAAAAGATGGTGGGCTAACAGACGACACCCCACCGATTCCCCCCCCCAACTCTCGCATTCCTCCGCCGGAGGCGGAGGAATGC
>JAYSPO010001058.1:0-3498 GCA_043722015.1 Candidatus Kuenenia sp.
CCTTGCGATGCACTCGAAAGACGCCGACAAAGCCATGCTCGAAAGATCATGGGAGGCTGTTCAGCGTATTCTTGCGACACAACCGGAAGCTGCTGCAGAAACCGCGCCCGTCACAGTCAGTGCGGAACAGCCGAAGTCGAGCCCTTCGGAGGGTGAAGTCGAAGTCAAAGCTGCCGAAGTCAAACCGGGTGAACTTTCCGAGTCCGAGCGGAATGGACTGCGTCAGAAAGCACTTCGACGTGCGGTCACGCTGGTACCTCGACTTCGTGAAGAACTGGGCCAAAAATGGCTGGCCGAAAGTTTTACTCAAAAAGCTGAACGCGGACGCAGAATCCTCAACGGGATTGGGGCCGCCGCAGCCAGGAACATGACCGAAAATATTTCAAATACTGACGAGCGACTCGCCACGCTGAAGCTCCAGCAGACAGCGGTCGAAGCACTATTAGCACACAGTGGGAACCTGGTCGATGAATGGTCGCCGGCACTTCACCTGCTGGCCGTCAACTGGCTGCGAGAAGCGACGTATTCGAGCCTGTATGATACCAGTACAAGCCGCGGTCCCCGGATGCAACGGGATGAATTCGGGAACTACTTCTGGAACCAGGAAACCGTGGGCTTTGGTCGCCAGATGCAGAGCGGAATGCCGCAGGCGATTCCGTCCGGTAAGGTGCTTGATGCGAGACCATCGGATGCATGGCTTAAATTTCTGGAACCGACATTTTATCCGACTCTGGCCATTTCCACCGCTCGATTGCACCTCCGGGTCAAAGAAGAAGCGAATGCCTTTCCCTACATCGAATCGCTGGCAAAGACCCATCCTGCTGAAGCGCGGGAACTTGTGGAAACTTTCCTGAACACCTGGGCAGAAAATCATGACCCAAACAGTGATCGGCGTCGCACAGGGATGTACATGTTTTCGTTTGGTTATAACGAACGCCTGAGTGGCATTCCGCTGACTCGCAGCCACCAGGAGCGAAGTCTGCGAGAACTGTCCTCATGGGTACAACGGATTCGGGCACTCGACTTGAAGGACATTGACGAGAAATGGATTTCATCGGCCTTTACCAAGGTTCACAGTGCAGCGGAAGTCTATCGTCAGGATGACCTGGAAGCTGTTTTTGGCAATGTGCAGGACATGAAACCGGAGACACTCGCTTCGTTTCTGCAAAGTATGCGAAACAATCTGAGCACCGTCTGGAGAGCGCCGCAGGTGCAGCAGGACAGTGGCACAAACCGAAAAAAGAAGGACATGGAAGCAGAGGTCGTCAAGGGCTATGAAACGGCTCTGAGCCTGTGCGCGAATGCGCTCGCAAAGCATCCGGCGGATTGGCAGTTGCTGATGACACAGGGGAGCCTGTTACATGATCTGAATAATTTCAATAATGATCTGGCGAAATCTTCGACCTTCACGGAACAGCGTAAAGTCGCCTTAAATGTACTGAAGTCCGGTGCCGAAGCCTACATTGCTGAATCGCGGGCACTGAAAGAAACGGAATACAGCGTCGAAGCATTTAACACCTGGTTTTACGCGGCGTTGGGAGATAGTGCCATCGGGCAGATTACTCCGGACAAGAATCCGATGCTGGAACAGTTTCCGCTGCTCAACGCGGCGATGTTGTCGTTGCCTGAAGAACTGAGGGAAAAGCACCTCAACATGTTTGCCAACGACCTATTTGCGCGGATGAGCACCGTTAACCCAGCAGTCAAGTTCCGCTATGTGCGCGAAGGTCTCAAGCTGACTGGTGACCGAAATCAGGCGCGCGAAGCGAAGCAGGTCTTCGACTACTACAGTGACCTTGTTACCGAAATTCAGCTCAAGGCGGAAATTGACGGGACGGCGCGCGTGGGACACTCACAACCGTTTGGGGTGTTTGTCAGCATTCGGCATTCAAAAGCCATTGAACGCGAATCCGGTGGTTTCGCGAGGTATCTGCAAAACCAGAATTCTGGTGGCGGTTACTTCTACAACAACGGCCGTCCGAATGAAGACTACCGTGACAAATTCGAAAAGGCGACTCGGGAGGCTCTGGATGAACACTTTGAAGTCCTGTCGGTGACGTTCGAGCCGGAGACCATTAACTCCCGTTCAGACGCCGAAGCTGGCTGGCGTATGACTCCCTACGCCTACGTGCTTCTGAAAGCTCGCGGACCGGAAATTGACCGAGTTCCTTCGATGCGTCTGGATATGGATTTCCTCGACACAACAGGATACGTCGTACTCCCGGTCGAAACACCCGCGCTGCCAGTGGATTGCAGTGTTGAGCGAGGCGACCTGCGGCCGCTGAGTGAATTGAACCTGACGCAGACGCTCGACGAACGTGAAGCAAAGGACGGGAAACTGAGCCTGGAAGTGAAGGCTGTCGGGCGAGGGCTGATTCCTCCGCTGGAAGAGCTTGTGGATCTTAAGTTTGATGATTTCGAAGTGACCGGCGTTGAAGATAACAAGTTGTCCGTCTCGAAATTCGACCCAGACAGTCCGGAACCCGCAGTCCTCTCTGAGCATCTGTGGACCGTTTCACTCAGGGACCGCAACGACGCCAGCGTCCGGGAAGAACGCACGTTCCAGTTTGCGTCCGCCCGAGTTGAACCCAAAGAGACTTTCTATCAAAGATACGACGATGCCGATCTGAAGGCTGTTGAACAGACCGTAACGCTCGTTCAGAACTACGACAAACCGGTTTCATCCGGCTACAAGTTGCTTGGTTCGATCGTTGTCGGACTTCTTTGCCTTGCAGGAATTGCCGGATACTTTCTTTATCGATCAGGAACATCAACGATCACACATTCCGCAGCCCTGTGGCAGGTTCCTGAGGACATCACGCCATTCAGCGTTTTGACGCTGCTGAAGAGCATCGAGAAAAACAACGGTCTGCCTGCACATGCTCATGCGGAACTGACACAGTCCATCGCGCAGATCGAACGCTACTATTTTGCGAATGATGCTGATCTGGTGAAACCGGATTTAGCATCAGAAGCTCACACATGGGTCGGGAAAGCCAGATAGTTCGCGATTCAAGTGCCGCCAATGCCGCACCACTCGGAAACCATCGTTGCCTGGGAACTGTCCCCTTAATCGTTTAACGGCAAGCCGCAGGCGTCGGTGCCAGGTTTCGCCTGCGCCTGCGGCTCGCCGTTAAACGAAAATGCCGACATTGAAGACTAAAATGACGTCCTCTGGCGGGTATGGTCGCGCCATCAGAATCGCAGTGTACCGGCAAGCTGACGCATGCCGCTCGCCGGATCGAACCTAGCCGTCAGGATCGTCAATCAGTTGCTGCAGGCGTGCGGCGTGTTCGGGAAGCAGCTTTGGGATCCATGTCGCATCCACGAGGCCGATGGAGATGAAATCCAGGAGATGCATCTGATCTTTGCGGCGGAATGAATTCAGTTTCATTCTCACCAGAGCTTCCAGCGTCAGTACGTCGTATTCTTCCGCATGTTCGATTTCCGTGACTTCGGCGGACGGCGTGGCATACTGAGGCCGGACCTTTTCACCGG
>JAYSPO010001059.1:0-4212 GCA_043722015.1 Candidatus Kuenenia sp.
GCGCTGCGCTTGGTCCGGCCTACAGTTTCAACCCCAATTCGTTGGCTTGACGTAGCACTAGCCGATTTGAACCATCAAATACGATCGGCTAGTGCCTCAGGCTCAAGCCACTTCGCCTTTAACGGAACGAAAGGCCGAAACAAAACGATTTCTACGTTCAATTGTCCTTAATCCTGGCAGTCCCGTGGCAGTCGTTCTGACACAACTGCCCTATCTTCCCGAAGAATCGATTTGATAGCATCCGCCGCAATTCAACAGGGCAACATGACGGATGGAAATACAGATGGATCTGAAAGCGAAACCAGTCGCGGTTTTCATGAGTTGTTTTGCGTTATGTCTGGTTGCTGCTGCGTGGCTGGTTTTCGAACTGAGTTTTGACGGTCTGTTATTGGCAGATGAGTCCACGTACAGCGCAACACCGGGTCGCGATCCAGTTTCTGCGGCAGACACACCATCAGCGGCTCACGGAACTTCAGCAGCCTATCCGTTGCCGCAGCACCTGATCGGGATTGACTATTCGCAACAGACTGACGATCAGGCTGACGCAAAGAGCGCCGGCTGTATCAAGTGCCATAGCGACGCCCACGATCCGCACTACAGCCCGGCAGTGAAACTCGGCTGCACTGATTGCCATGGTGGAAATCCGACAGCTGTCGACAAAAAACGGGCGCATGTGCAGCCACAACTGACAGATGTCTTTCTCAGTTCCGCGAATCCAGTTCGGTCTTACACCGCTCTGAATCATGAGCGTCCTGAATTTATCCAGTTCGTAAATCCCGGTGACTTGCGGATTGCGCATATCAGCTGCGGGACAAGTGGCTGTCATGCGAAGGAGACCCTTGAAGTCAAAAAGAGCATGATGACTCATGGCTGTATGTTGTGGGGGGCCGCCCTTTATAACAACGGAGCAACTCCGAATAAGTGGGCTCAGTATGGAGAAAGCTACAGCATGAATGGAACGCCGCAGCGGCTCCAGACGGTGCCCACTCCGACGCCTGACGAAACTGCAAGAAAAGGAGTCCTGCCGTACCTGGATCCACTGCCACGCTTTGAAATTACGCAGCCCGGAAATGTGCTGCGAATCTTTGAACGAGGTGGCCGTTTTGTGCCTGACGTCGGAATCCCTGAACGGCTGGAGGAAACCGGCAAGCCGAGGACTCGGTTGAGTACTCGTGGATTAGGAACCGGCACCCGCACAGATCCTGTGTTCATCGGCCTGCAGAAGACTCGTCTCCTGGACCCCACATTGAATTTTATGGGAACAAACGATCACGCGGGGGACTTTCGCTCCAGTGGCTGTGCCGCCTGTCACATGGTTTACGCGAATGATCGTTCGCCCGTTCATTCAGGTCCATTTGCGAAGTATGGAAATCAGGGTCTGGCAGCAGCAACGTTTGATGAGTTTGTCGGAAAGCCCGACCCGACAATTCCCAAGGACGAACCGGGACACCCGATCGCGCACCGATTCACGCGGGCCATCCCCACAAGTCAATGCATCGTTTGCCACATCCATCCGGGGACAACTGTGATGAACAGCTACCTCGGTTACATGTGGTGGGATCTTGAAACCGACGGCGAGCTGATGTACCCGCCGCACGAAAAACACCCGACGTCAGAGCAATTTACGCAGTCGGTCATGTCCGATCCCAATGAGGCCTCCGCTCGTGGAAACTGGTCGAATCCGGATTTCCTGGCGAAGACATCAGAATTGAATCCGCAACTGGAGCACACTCAGTTCGCGGATTTTCATGGACATGGCTGGGTGTTTCAAGCGGTGTTCAAGAAGGACCGCGCCGGAATCCCGCTGGATCACTTCGGAAATCAGATCCCCAACCCGACATCTGAGCAGCGACAACTGGCGATGAAGATGCCGGAGCTGGAAAAGGAACTTCACCGAAATCGTGATTGGACCGAGAGTGATCCGGACTTACTGGCCGAAGTTCATCAGAAGGAAATGGAGCTGCTGGAGAAACGACACAACGTTCCAGTCCATATGCTGGACATTCACCTGGAAAAGGGAATGCACTGTGTGGACTGCCATTTCATTCAGGATGTCCATGGCGACACAAAGCTGTATGGAGAAGTGCGTGCCGCCATTGAAATTCAGTGCATCGATTGTCACGGAACCGCCACACAGTCGGCCATTCAATTCGTGGACGGACGACCTCAGTTGCGAACGTCAGGGCCTGCCGCTGAAGAGCGAGATGGAATTACGGTGGGACGAAATCTCTCGGAAATGCGTACGCCGTTCGGTAAACGGCGGTTCGAAAATATCGGCGAAAAGATCATCCAGAACTCCATGGTCGAAGCAGATCTCAGTTGGGAGTTGACTCAGGTTGCAGATACCATCGATCCGACACACAGGAAATACAATCCGATTGCCGCTCTGGCAAAAACCGTTCGGCTGGGCGAAAACGATACATTTGCCTGGGGCAATATCGCCGAAGACGGACGACCCTGCGCGCATAACAACAACGCGATGTCCTGTATCGCCTGTCATTCGTCGTGGAATCCCAGTTGCTACGGTTGCCATCTTCCGCAGAAGGCGAACGAAAAGATGCCGAATCTGCACAACGAAGGTGAGATCTCCAGAAATCATGTGGCTTACAATTTCCAGACACTCCGCGATGAAGTCTATATGCTGGCACGTGACGGCAACGTGACCGGCAATCGCATCGGCCCGGCACGCTCCTCATGTGCGATTCACGTCGGCTCGTACAATGGCAATCGTGAAGCCGTCTATTTGCAGCAGCAAACGATCTCTGCCGAAGGACTGAGCGGAATTGCGTTCAGCACGAACGTGCCTCATACCGTGCGTGGCAAAGGTGAAACGAAGTCATGTACGGACTGCCATTTGTCGGTCGATAACGATAACAATGCGTTGCTGGCCCAACTCCTGATGCAGGGCACCAACTATCTGAACTTTATCGGTCGCAATTGCTGGGTCGGCGCCGGTGACCATGGATTGTTCGCTGTTCCGGTGACTGAACGCGATGAGCCTCAGACTGTGATCGGAAGCTCAATGCATCGCGTCGTGTATCCCGAACGATTCCACGAGCACGAAAAGCTTCACCGCGAACTGGAGCATGCCCACGAGCATCCAGGCAACGATATTGGTGACAATCTTTTCAGTCCGCACAAGGAGAATAAAGTCCTGAATATTCAACTCCGAGGCGAGTATTGTTACGCCGCGTGTGGTGAGGGCGGTGTCCGGATTTATGACGTCGCCTTTATCGATCACAAGGGTTTCTCGGAGCGAATTCTGACCGCTCCGGTTTCTCCATTGGGGCAGAAGTTTTACGTCAAGACGAAGTTTGCCACGGATATTGCCGCGCCAACAACCATCGCGCCAGATCCTACGCGAACTCATCAGCCTGAAAATCATGAACAGCCGGTGCATGCGATGTACGGATACATCTACGCCACGGATTTTCACGAAGGCCTGATTCTGATCGCAGTCGGAACTCTGCTTGACGGCAATCCGCTGAACAACTTTGTGAAGAAGGATGTGGTCTTTAACCCCGGTGGCCTGCTGCAAGGAGCCAAATCTGTCACAATCTTTGGAACATACGCCTATGTCTGCTGCAACGCTGGTCTGGTGGTCGTTTCGCTTGCCGACCCTGCGCATCCAGCTGTGACAACTGTGATTGGAGCCGATCAACTGCGCAATCCCAAGGCGATTGAGATGCAGTTTCGCTTTGGATTTCTCCTGGACGACGATGGTCTGAAGGTGCTCGACGTCACGATACCGTCCGAGCCGCGGTTGACTGCGATGCTGCCTCTGGAGCGTTCACACAACCTGTATGTTGCGCGGACCTATGCATATGTCGCGGGAGGAAGTTCCGGGCTGATCATCGTGGATGTGAAAGACCCGACAAGTCCCCGCATCGATCAGGTCTACAACGCTCACGGTCAGATCAACGATCTCCAGGACGTCAAACTCGGAATTACCTACACGAGCGAATTCGCGTATCTCGCGGATGGTAAGAACGGCTTGCGTGTCGTGCAGCTGACTTCACCGAAAACGCCTGGTAGTTCCGGTTTCAGCCCAAGACCAACGCCGGAGTTGGTCGCGACGTTCAAAATCCCCAAAGGGGGCGAAGCCCTGTGTGTCTCCGAAGGCGTCGATCGAGACCGAGCGATTGATGAATCCGGCAACCAGATTGCGGTCTTTGGACGAGTCGGAGCCGGGCCGCTCAGTCTGGCCGACCA
>JAYSPO010001060.1:0-1138 GCA_043722015.1 Candidatus Kuenenia sp.
TTTGCCGCGCAGTTTCCAGAACACAGTCCGCAGGTAAACAATGCTGATCTGGATCTGCATCAGCCGCATGGGCCAGGGATCTGTCGTTGCAAATTCGGAGAGCGACTTTCCCGCACGCCACGCATCGACCGACAGTCCGCCGTCGGCATCGCTGAAACAAGTGAAGAAAATCAGCAGCCGCAGCAGAGTATCACCGCTCGACAGGATATAGGCGTTCCGATGATGAATCGACACGAGCGTCAGAAATACCACGACGCTGCAGAGTCGAAACTGGAAACCCGCCAGAAATCCGACACTGGCCACAAAATGCACAAGCAAGAGCAGGCGAAACGCATTCGTGGTCGGCGGCATCAGACTGAGCAGGCAGAACCTCGAGCCGCGAGTCTGACGCATCCAGACGGCCGTCGGCCACAATCCGTCGGCCGAGAAATAATCATTGATCAGCGGCAGGAGCAGCAGGACATTGGTGATCAGCAGGCAGCCAATCGCGATCCGGAAGATCACGAGCGTGGCACACGACACTTCAGCGTGAAAGAACGTGTTCCAGGCATCAACCAACTGTGGCAGAGTCATACTAAATCAGTGTCCACGAACAGCACCAAAGGCACAAAAAACGACTGCCTCCGACCGCGATTTCTTTGAGATCTTTGCGTTCTCTCGCGGCAATAAATCAGCAGATCAAATCCGTGAGCGGCAAGGCGCTAGCCGCCGGTTTTTCCAGAGACTTTTGACGAACAAGGGTAGGGCGGACCAAGCGCAGCGCCGTTCCGGCAATTGCCCGACACCTGCCGGAACGGCGCTGCGCTTGGTCCGGCCTACTTTGCAATACGACCGCCAGCCAGCGGACGTCCGCCGTTCGCCGGTGCAACCGGGATCACGGCCCCCGTTCGCTTGACGGCATCGTAGCGATAAAACGCCACGGACTTCATTTCGGAATACACGGTTTCGGCTCCGATCGGGTTGACGTTTTGAGAATCACGAAAGAATTCGATGACCAGCAGTTTGCGGCCATCGACCTGCACTTGTCGCGTGAGGAAATCACACAACGGACCATACAAGTGGAGGACTCGCGGACCGAGCAGCGAATGTTCGTACTTGAAGCTGCGGGCGTAGAGCAGATTGATGAGTTTGCTGCGAC
>JAYSPO010001061.1:0-1252 GCA_043722015.1 Candidatus Kuenenia sp.
GCTCGCAGTGCGGTGAAGCACAGGTACCGATCATTCCACAGATCCTCGCGCCGTGCTCGAATTCGATCTTCGTCCAACATCATGCTCTTGATCAAATCGTGAACTCGTCGTTCTTCCATTCGACTCGGTCGCCCCGCCGGTGGGATCGGCTGTCCACTCCTAATAAAAACAGATTGCCGGTTACGGAGCATCGTATTCGTCCTTCCTGTACCAGTTGCCTGCCTCAAAAACCAAATCACTCAGTGCTTGTCGAATTGCATCCGTGTGCATCCGAAAATGAACCTTGAGTCGTGTACCCGTGGGTGTCTTGAACCGTCCACTTTCCACAAATCCGAAATTACGCAGTGCAGTCACGGCCGATCGAAGTTGTGGCCGCGTCAGTCCCGTCTCACGGATGTGCTGCTCCCACGTTTTCCAGAACCACCCTGTTTTGCCGTCGAGTGTTCGGGTCTTCAAACGCTGCTGATTGTGGATGTACCAATATCGAAGATTTGAAAGCACGATCGCGGAGTTGAAATCCTCCCGGCAGATAATTGTCGCAGTGGTCGGTACGTTGACGACTTTTCGGTTTGAGCGAAGCGAGCCGGTCGGTGCCGTCTGACTGCGCATGGACGGCCGAATTGCGGGATCGGGAGTGGGAATTCCATGAAAGTCGACGGAATTGCCGTAGCCGTACAGTAGCGGCGGCAACACGCAGCTTTCAGTCGCTCCTGGATACCTGAGTCTACATCCAACGTCTGTTGGCGTCAGATACAGCGGATCGCGACCACGTCGATGCAGAAATCCTATCCGCACCAGTTTGTCGATCGCGTGCCGGGCCTTCGTCGCCGATGTTTCCGCTGCAAGTCCGAACGACTCATAGCTACCGACCCAGTATGGAACACCGTCCTCCACGATCGCCGACCGAAATCCATAACGGTTCTTTTTGCGTGAACACCATCCGATTGCATGGGACAGGATAATGCTTGCCAGTCCCCCCTTCGTGGCCCGTACCAATTCCGGTGTCAGCGTGGTAAACGGGGAGTCCCAGGGTTGCTTATCAACATCGCCGGTTTCGCTTTCGCCCCAAAAACCGTCGTCAAGCTGAACTTCGTCTTCATCCCCGATCTGCGAGGCATCCACCGTCGATCCGTTGGCGGTCGAATTTGAATGCAACCGAGATCGTCTCCGGTCTGAAACTGGTGTAACCATCGACATCAACTCCATGAAACAGGTGAAACTTAACCATTTTGAACGACATAAATGACATATC
>JAYSPO010001062.1:0-14236 GCA_043722015.1 Candidatus Kuenenia sp.
CGCCACGACCGGATGGCTAAATCTATGAAATTATTCAACCACCGGATTTCCCCAAAAATCTCGTTCCGCAAGGGGGTGCGGAAAATAAGGTTAAACGAAAGAACTTCTGCACGGGTGCTTATAGATCTCCGGCGGCGCGTTTCTGATCATGTGGATCCGTCGCTCGGGCGGACTGCGGAGCGTTTTTTCGATCCGGATGGATGCAACGAGGACGATCTGATAAAAACAGACACATGAAACCTGCAGCCATCGTGTTCGGTGTTTTGGGCCTGATCTGTTTTTCGCACGCCGCTGCGCTGGCTGCCCCTCCGGAGATTATTCTCTGGCCGGAAGGCGTGCCTGAACCTGTGGTGGAGCGTGATCCGGCAGAACAGACGGTGACGGGTCCGGACGGGTTGACCCGGCGTTTTAACGTGTCGAACCCACGGTTGTTCGTACATGTGCCGGAAAAAACTGAGGCCCACCTGCGTGCAGCGGTGATCGTTGTGCCCGGCGGCGGATTCGCGCGGTTGGCGGACGAACATGAGGGCAGTGATGTCTGTCGTTGGCTGAATACTCACGGCATTGTGGCGTTTCAACTCGCATACCGCACGCCAACAAACAAACAGTCTCAACCTGAAGCAGGCCCCGTGCAGGATCTGCACCGTGCCATCAGGCTTGTGCGCCTGCGTGCAGCAGAGTTTCAGGTGGATCCCAACCGCATCGGTGTGATTGGATTTTCAGCCGGAGGTCAGGCGGCATTCGTGGCGGCCGCCAGCCAGCCGACAGATATCGAAGCAAAATCCGGTGCCGCTTTGCCATCCAGGCCCAACGCGGTGCTGTTGATCTATCCGTGGAGGATCTGGGATGACGAACGCAATGCCGTGCATGTTGCGGCAACTCTGGACGCTGCGTTTCCTCCCACGTTCATCGCGCAGGCGGCAGACGATAAATCATCGTCCGCCGTCGGCAATGCCCGCATTTTTCTGGACCTGACATCCCTGAAAGTCCCTGTCGAGTTTCATGTGTACGAAACAGGCGGGCACGGTTTTGGCATGCGTCCCCGCGCTGGCGCACCGGGAACGGGTGACTGGCAGAATCGTGCCGTCGACTGGCTCCAATTGCGGGGCTTTACTGCTCCCTGAAGGTCACGGCGCACTGCCGTCATCAGACACCATCCCGTGTGTTCGGCGTGATTGCTGGAAAAATGCGAGTCGCGGAGCGACGTCGCCTACGTAGCACAGTCGCTCCGCGACTGTGATTCCTTCGGGCCAACGTGCTCGATCCGGCGACCCTGCGTACCAAACACTGCGCCGCCGTAGTATTGCCGCGCCAGCCCCGACGTCTGAGTGACGTAATCCGGTGGCCTTACAGTCGATATCCTCCGCACGTTCGGCTTAGTTGACATAATCGTTAACATCGGCGCAAGAGATCCTTTACGCGCATTCCGAAGATTCGCACCCTGTGTGTTGCCGTGTGGATTCCGTAACCTCTTTTGTGGCATGTGGTTGCGCTGGCATGTCGGTGGTGCCGACTGTAGCGATATTTCCGATGGCACGGGCTGTGCATTTCAAAACGATTGTTGTGACGAGAACGGTTGCACAAGTTGTGAGGAATGCGAGAGCCGCTGCCGGTTGCTGACTTTCAGAGAGCCAACCTGTATCGGACCCGAGAGAGACATTTCTTCGCAGTGCGACCGGGCTTTGTTCGCAGCGAGAGAGGGAGACGGCGGCCTGAGAAACCGCCCGCGGCTGAGAGGATTTTCAGTCGTTGTGTTCGTCCGACGCGAGATGGGGCATTGATGCCCCATTCTCGCATCGGGTGCCTTCCTTGTCGCCGCTCTATCGAACCGCCACTTCATCAAGCAAACGACGAACCGGCTGGCAGACCCGCTTTAAGTCTGCCAACGAACACCGTGGTATCACGCCACGGAACTCTTTCCCTCTGATTTGTATCTGGAGAATATCAATGTTGAATCTGCTGAAAGCGCTTCGGCAGGATGAGCACGGAGTGATCCTGTCTGCGGAAATTGTCATCGTAGGAACGGTGCTGGTGATCGGTCTGATGACTGGCCTGGTCTGCCTGCAAAAATCGGTCAACAGCGAATTGGGAGACTTCGCTAAGGCCATCGACAGCATCGATCAGTCCTACTCGTTCTCAGGTCATCGCAAGGCGGGTGGCTACCATGGCACCGGCAATTGCTGTGCGTTCACCGCTGGTTCGGCATTCAGGAACAATGAATGCAACACGAATGTCTGCCAGAATGATATCGTCAGCTGTGAAGGTCAGATGCTGCTGCATTCCGGGAGTTGTGGCACCTGTGGTTCATGCGGCGGTCAGTGCGGAGCGGGTGGTGTCTGCGGTTCGTGCGGTCTCTCCGGCGCAGCTTGCGGCGACGCGCTTCGACCAGACTGTGTCTCGACCGGCGTGCCGAATATGAAGGTTACAGAATATCCAGGCACCAGTAATGTACCTCGGACATCCAACGCAGGCAGGTCACCATTGCGATTCCCAGAACTCGAAGCTCGGCCGAATGTGCATCAATCCGGACATCCAATGGGCCCCGGCTTCGAACTGGATTCCCGTCCGGCCCCACACGAACCCCTGCAGGGGGCGGATCACCAGGAGCAGTTCATTGAGGAGCGAACGCCACAATCGCATAGTCCGATTGACAGGCACCCGCCTCTGGAAGGACGTCCACACAATGGTGAAATTCACCCACGAGGCGAGTTTCATCAGCCCGGGCCACGCGGGCCACACGGCCCAGGACAACCTCCTATGCCCGGTTCCGGCGACACACATGAGCGGCTGCGACCGGTTCCTCAGGACCAGCCGCTGCCGGAAACTCCACGATCTGAACCTCGGCCATAGTCCAGGTTCACCGGCGGCCCGGATGGCGCTCCAGACAATTGAAGGCCCGACATCTTTTCCGGATGCCGGGCCTTTTCTGCGTTGCGGTCCGGTTGACCAAATCGGGGACGTCCGTTTCGGCGTTCACCGAAGATCCGCCACATTCGGTACAGAGCAGATCATCGTGTTGTTCCCTCCGGACTTCCGGTGCCACTCACGACATCATCGTTGTCAGACTTTGATGCGCCAGCTGTAACGATTCTTCCAACTTCACGGCACTGCGACCGGTGTCCGGTGACGATCGGCGGATTCTACCGGAATCGATTTGCATTGGCTTAAACCGCAGATCGATATCCAGTATGGAGATCTCTCTGTCTGCGGTTGCGTACGATTGCAGGCACCGAGAGATCGCCAGCGGTGGCTCCAGGAGGGCAGGCCACCTGAACTCTGAATTCGCATGCAGCATTCAACGATGGAATGTCTGGCGAATTCAGAGACATCAATCCAGTTTTTTGCGGAAGGAGCCGTGCCACAGGATGTGAAACTTTCCCCGGAGAGTCCGTTGATGGCGCGACGTCATACATCAGTTCTTGCTTCAATCGGCATGTTGTCTATCGGTCTGGCGATCGGTGGACATCTCGAATCGATGCGGCTGACTCAGTCTGCTCGAGCTGTCAATGAAGAAGGAAACTACGAAACCCGAGTCCCGGCTAACGCGGCGGCCCTGGTCGAGAGCGGCAATCACATTTCGGACATCGCTGACGCTGTCATGCCGTCGGCCGTGCATATTCAGGCAATTCGCGTCGAAGCCGAACGCAAGGTGGAAGAGACCGGTTCCGGAGTGCTGATGCGAAGCAAGTCTGTTCGCGGATTGTTCGTGATTACAAACAACCACGTCATCCGTGATGCGGAGAATGCAGCCATCGATGTCGTGCTCGCCGATGGTTCCACCGTTCATCCGCAAAAAGTTTTCCGCGACGTCGAAAGTGATATTGCCATCATTCAGATTGCCGACGGTGGTCAGCCGACCGCGCGCTGGGGCGACAGTAACTCTGTGAAAATAGGGCACTTTGTGCTGGCCGTTGGCAGCCCTTTCGGACTCAGTCAGTCAGTGACGATGGGCATCGTGAGCGCTAAGGGCCGCCGCGACCTTTCGCTGACGTCGGATCAGTCGGTGACGAATCAGGACTTTATTCAGACCGACGCTGCCATCAATCCCGGCAACAGTGGCGGGCCCCTTATCGATATCTACGGCAGTGTTGTGGGAATCAATACGGCAATCGCGTCGAACAGCGGCGGGAATGAAGGAATCGGATTCAGTATCCCGAGTAATCTGGTACGCCACGTATTTGACCAGATGGTACAGCACGGAAAAGTTCGTCGAGCCTATCTGGGGGTCGAACTGGATAACAACTTCACTGATGCGGCAGCTCAGCGACTTGGGCTGTCCCGCGCACTGGGTGCGAGAATTGTCCGTGTCTATTCTCATAAGACAAGTCCGGCGATACTCGCCGGGCTGCGTCCGGATGACGTGATCGTCTCGTTCAATGGCGTCAACGTGATTGACGAAAATCACCTGATCAATCTTGTGAGCCTGTCCGACATCGGCTCATCCGTCAAGATGGAAATTTATCGTCAACGTCAGAAGACTCAGCACACCGTGTTGTTGACCGACCGTGATGATTATCGCACCGCAGAACAGGCTGCAGAGACATTCATGACCCGTTAGAGTCTGTCTCAATACTCCAGGACCGTGAGCCCCAAGGCGCTAGCCTGCATTGCGCACGGTGTAGGCCGGATCAAGCCCGCCGCTAATGCCGGAACAGCGCAAACCCGGATTTCTGGTCACCACACCCTGTCACATGGATCCAGGAGGAATTGGCGGGCGCCGCTCCGGCAATCATTGGGTTTGCTCGGTCCGGCCTACGATTCTGTACGCAAGGCGATAGCGGTCTGTTGATTTAAGGCGGGATAAGCTTCAGCTTGTCAAGTTTTCCAAAAAGCACTGAGTTTTCATTTCGCGATGACAAGCTGGAAGCTTATCCCACGTAGAAATCCAGACTACATCAACAGGACGCCAGCGCCCTGCGGCTGATCGGCAGGAATCTTCTCAGGAAACCTGGACTGTCAACATTTGCTGAGCAGTCAGACAGAAATGTCCAACCTGCGTCATGCTGTGTGCGATTCACACCACGCTGCAAGCCATCTCTGCGGAACACCGATCTGGCGAACGACCACGCGGCCAAGATATGGCAACGCAAGTGGAAAGCGGAAGCCGGCTTTCGTCGCCACAAACGTCACGGTCACCTCCGCCCGCACGGCCGCGCCGCACGGTTTGCCCGTATCTGCATCCAGTCCGGAAGGCACATCGACGGACAGGACGCGGGCGAAAGACTGGTTTATCGCTTCCACGATTTCCAGGAAAGGACTGCGAAGTGTTCCGCGAATTCCCGTACCCAGAAGAGCATCGACGATCCAGTCGTCGGGTGTCAGAACTGCCAATACGGATTGCAGATTCTTTTCGTCGGCCTCCTGAACCTTGATGCCACATTTGTACAGAAATTCAAAATTGGACTGAGCATCGTCTGTGAGTGACTTCCCGGCACGCACAAGATGGATCTCGCTGTCAATTCCAATCGCCGCAAGCAAGCGTGCCATGGCGAGACCGTCACCTCCATTGTTGCCGGGGCCACTCACAACAATGATCCTGCCCTGTGGCTGGGTGGCTTCCAGAACCTCGCAGGCTCCTCGCGCAGCATTCTCCATCAGCAGGAGCCCTGCCATCCCCAGTTCCTGAACAGCAGCCGCATCGATTTGGCGAATGAGCCGACTTTCAAGGTATTCCATTAAAGGTTCTCAGGAAACGACTCCGGTAATTTACGGGACGACGATGGCCCGATCTGTTTGAGAGTTTTACCGCATCCGCATAGACTCTGCACCTGCTCGACCAGCGCGACGGGGAAACTTTACCGCGTGTCACGCGCTGGCAAACCATCCTGGTTCCTCACAATTGTTTACGAGTTTCCTGCGTGATTGACAGTTATAACGATCGCTGGGCTCTGATCACAGGTGCATCCTCCGGAATCGGAGCGGAGTTTGCTGCGCAACTGGCAGGTCGCGGCATGCACTTGATTCTGGCGGCTCGGCGCAAAGACAAGATGACTGAGCTCGCGACGGAGTTGAACACCCGACACGGGACGCGCTGCCATATCGTGGCGATTGATCTGGCGGACCCGGATGCAAGTCGTCGGTTGTTCGAAGAAATCCGACGATTGGCCGTGGACGTGGAATTACTCGTCAACAACGCGGGCATCGGGCTCATCGGTCAGATTGAAACGACATCCCCTGAAGATGTCCGTCAGCTGCTGAACCTGAATCTGTTGACACTTGCCGATTTGACGTATCGCGTGCTGCCAGGAATGCTTGACCGCAGACATGGTGCAATCATCAACATGTCGTCACAGGCTGCCTTTCAGCCAGTGGCATTCATGGCCACGTATGCGGCAAGCACGTCTTTCACTCTGCATTTCAGCGAAGCATTGTGGGCGGAAGTTCGCGGTCGTGGTGTGACGGTAATGGCACTTTGCCCTGGTGTCACGCGGACGGATTTTTTTGATAAGGCCGGCGCTCCGGGCTGGCTTGAAAAGCACGCCTCTGTCACGCCGGCAAAGGTCGTCAGAAAAGCACTCAGGGCGATGGAGAAACGTCGGCAGTATGTCGTCCCCGGCTGGAAGAATTATATCCTGACATTGCTGGTGCGGTTGATGACCAGACGCGCAGCCGTGAATGAATCGAAACGCTACTTCCGCCCGAAGAAACAGATTCCGGAAACCGATGCGGCGAAGAAGTCGAATGAGATCCCCCACAGTTCGGAGTAACCAGCCTCTGTCCGCCGATTGAACCTGAGACTTGCCTGCGACGCCCTCCAGAAAGAAAACACCGCCGATCGCCATATGTTTCAATTCTTCATGAATCCGTGGCTGTTGATCAGCCTGGCAGGAATCGGTCTGCCGATCGCGGCTCATTTGTTAAGTCGCCGCCGTTATGACGTCATCGAATGGGCGGCGATGCAGTTCCTGAATCCGTCGAAGAAAACTCGACGACGGCTGAAACTGGAAGAACTGCTGCTGTTGCTGCTTCGCATCGGTCTGATCGCGCTCATCGTGCTTTCGGTGACGCGCCCGTGGTTACCTGGCGGTTGGTTGAGCGGTTATTACTCCGCTGGTTCGCGGACTGTCGTCGTTGTGATTGATGGTTCAAATTCGATGTCGCGCACGGATGGCGTGAATTCCATGCACCAAAACGCGATTCGTCGCGCCAGCGAGTTTCTCCGCACGCTGGAAGCGGATGATAACGTCGCCCTGATCGACGCGCGGGATGAGCCGCGCGCCGTGATTGAATCACCCTTGCGCGATCTGACGGTGGTGGAACAGGAAATCCGCCGACTTTCACCGCCCGGAGGTTCCTGTGGAATGCTGTCCGCATTGGAGAAAGCCATTGCGATCCTCGGCCGCTCGAGCGCCTCGGCGCGGGAGGTCGTGGTGTTTACGGATCGACAGGCCAACAGCTGGAAATCCGACAACGAAGCCGAATGGATGCGGTTTGACGACTTGATCAGGTTTCCGTCGGTGCGACCGCACGTTTGGGTCATTGACGTCGCTCCACAACTTGGTCCGGTGACACGTAACGTTTCGGTGGGACGCATTGAGTTGTCACGGGAAATGACGGTACCTGATTTTCCCGTACGGTTGCAGGTCGCCATTCACAATGAATCCCATACGGAGGCACAGGTTCCACTGCGCCTGCTCCTGGACGGTCAGCCACTGGCTGGTAAACTGCAGAGCCCGTCGATTCCGGCTCATGGAGAATCGGTTGTCGAGTTCGATCATGCATTGCGGGCGGAAGGAACGCATGTGCTGAGTGTCCAAGCGGAGATGTCCGATGATGCCGTTGCGGTTGACAATGTGAGTCATGCGGCGATTCATGTGGCAGAGTCTCTGGAAGTGCTGCTGGTGAATGGCACTCCCGCCGCGCTGCCTGCCGAACGTGGCAGTTTTTTTGCCGAGTTGGCGTTCGCGCCGCCGGAAGGCAAACCACCGTGGGTGAAGACGCGACTGGTCGAATCTGCGGATCTGACGCCTTCCGATTTTCAGACAGTATCAGCGGCCATTTTTTGCAATGTCGGCACGATTTCTCCGGATGTCGCGAGGGCTCTAAAGGCTTTCGTAGCTGCAGGTAACGGATTGATTATTGCGTGTGGTCCACACACGACTCCGGAATCGTTTCAGGCGTGCTTCGGTGAAACCGGGCTCCTGCCGCAGATGCAGATTGTGCGGACGCGGGAAGCGCCGCCGCAGGCCGAACAGGTCATACGCGTGGCTCCGTTGAGTCTTCAGCCAGGCTGGTTGGATCGATTTCGGTCTGACCCGGCTCGGAGTTTCCTGAAGGCGACTTTCGATGCGTGGTGTCTGACAAAAATCGGACCGGCGTCCATGCAGGCTGCAGCAGGCGATCACGTGGCTCATGCCGACACAAACACGAAGCAGTCGCCTTTGGACGGCCACGCGGCAAAGACCGGAGCGGTGAACATCCCTTTGACCTCGGCCCCCCTGGTCCTGGCGGCGCTTTCAACAGGTGATCCTCTTCTGCTGGAATCGCGCTGCGGAGATGGTTTCGTGCTGGTCATGACCACGACCATGGATCGAAGCTGGAATGATCTTCCCACACGATCCGACTTTGTTCCGTTTCTGCATGAAGCCGTATTTCACGTCGCTTCGTCGCGGAGTCATCGCAACGTGGACTTTGGCGAGCCATTAATTGCACGCCTCCACCAGACTGCTGGCACAAGCCCCGCACCTGAACCAGCAGGCTCCGATAAACCGGAACTCCAGGCTGTTGCAGAACGTGCGGATGAGTCTGTCAGGTTCGTGGCACCCGGCGGCATGACGACTGAAGTCCGTGTGATGACGGAAAATCCACAGTCGGGTGAAAAGCAAACCGGACCACGCGATGCATCGGCGGTGTTCACGAGCACGTTTGCACCAGGTGTGTACGCCATGTCCAGGGAAGCCGATGCTGCGTTTCCGGAACAAGGCGATGCGTTTGTTGTCAACTATGACCATTCGGAAGACGACCTCACGCAATTGACAGCCGACGACAAGGCACGACTTGTGACCAATGATCGAATTCGTTTTTCATCGTCGCTGGAAGATCTTGCGAAACGCATGTACGGCGATGAAAGCGTCGCAGAACTGTGGGCCGTACTTCTCACGCTGTTCCTGCTGTTTCTTGTCGCTGAACTCTTCCTGACCCGCCGGGCAATCCGTAAAGGCTACGGCAACGACGCACTCACTGCATCGTCCTGACACACCACCGTTGTGACTTTCACGTTCACGACTTCATTGCGAATTGCTCCCGGGATTGCTACACTCCAAACATCCGGGAATTAGCGCAGTCTGGCTAGCGCGCTTGGCTGGGGGCCAAGAGGTCGCAGGTTCAAATCCTGTATTCCCGATTTGCACTCAAACTGCATTCCGAATCGTGTTTAACGATACCTGACGACGTTCGTCAGTGCGGCGAAAACCGTGGTTCAATCGTGGTAAATTTACCACGAAATGAATTGGAGTTCCGCACATGGCACGAAAAGCGAACGTTTTTCCGTCGTATCTCCTCCACCAGCCGACCGGGAAAGCCCGAGTCCGCATTGATGGGAAAGACCACTACCTCGGGCCGTATGGTTCCGACGAATCCCGGATTGAGTACGGCAAACTGATTGCCAAACTCGCTGGCGGTGTCCCGATTGACCCGATAGCCGATTCCAAACGTGGTAGCCTACCACGAAATGAATCCGACGATCCCGGTCCCAGTGTCGGGGAAATCTGTCTTGTGTTCCTGAAACACGCCGAAACGCACTACGTCAAGAATGGAAAACGGACCAGCGAGTTCGACTGCATGAAGTCCGTCATTCGTCCGCTGAATGAGTTGTACGGAATGCTCCCGGCGAAAGACTTCGGGCCGTTGGCGCTCAAGGCCGTTCGGCAGAAGTTTGTAGAACTTGGTTGGGTTCGAGTGTCCTGCAACAAAGGCGTGAACCGCATTCGGCACATTTTCAAGTATGCCATCGGCAACGAGTTAATTGACGCTGGGATACTGGCCAGGCTGAAGTGTGTTGGGCCGTTGCTCGAAGGGCGGACAGAAGCGCATGACAACGCCCCGAGAACCGCCGTGGATGCAGACAGAATCGAAGCGGTACAGAAACTTGTGTCTCCACTCGTTTGCAATCTGATCGACCTGCAACGCCTCACAGGGGCACGTTCCGGCGAACTGCTGAAACTGACAACCGGACTACTCGACCGATCGGGAGACGTCTGGACGGCAGAACTCAGCGACCACAAAACGGTTCACCACAAGAAATGCCGGACGCTGCATTTCGGACCACAAGCGCAGTTGATCCTGACGAAGTATCTTTCAGCCGATCCGGACGCAAAGCTGTTTGACATCACTCGGACTGCGTTCTGTCGCGCCATCACGCGGGCGTGCGAAAAGGCCGGAATCGATCGTTGGGTTCCGCACCAAATGCGACACACGACCGGGCACAACGTCCGTGAAGAATTCGGCCTGGAACACACGCAAGCCGTTCTTGGTCATTCCAAAGCGAGCATGACGGAACATTACGCTAAAGCATCACGTACCAAAGCGGCCGAAGTCGCTCGAAAGGTCGGGTAAACCATGTCAAAGAACTCAGGCAATCAGTCGCGTCGTAAAGACGCCATGACCTTCGTTGTGGGTTTCGGAGTAGCAGCGATTCTTCTGGGCAGTACAGCGTTCTTCATTACAACTCGGCAGGACGATGTTCAGCCTGCAGTGACTTCCACCAGTGTCGCCGACAATCAGAAACTGGATTCCAAAGCGGACGAAGCTGAAGACGTTGAGAATCCCGGCGTGTGGATTGCCGATGGGCTGAGACTTGAATCGTTTGGGACCGAAGACGCCCCGACATCGCAACAAATCAGAATGGCAAAATTCATTCATCTGCGAGCATTGGAGCATCAAGCCAAGGCCGTGGGCTTTCAGTACTTCGATAGCCAATCCGTTGACGCATATTTCGGAGGCGACGGAGAAGATTCCATTCACCTGCATGTGAACTTTTTCGTTGGACCACCGGGAACGAATGAATCATATTCAACATTCATCGCCTGGGGCTTGTCTGTCAATGAAGACTTTGTTCGGAAGCTGTTCGTGATTTCAGTGGAGGTTCATCAGATTGACGATACGCATGATGATGAACTCTCTGGCTATGACCGTCTCTTGATGTCAGAAATCTTCAATGAGCGAATGGCAAAGGTGCGAAATTCGACGCGATACAATGAGGTTTTCCCTCGGATTGGTCGGCTGAGAACAACGCTGGCGTGTGGCACGGCGCGCATTATCTCACTCAGCACGCGAAACGTCGAAATGCAAGGTGATCTCACCCCACCTGAGTGAAACTGCACACGCCTTGCAGTAAACTTTGAGTCAACGCGGGGATAGTCCGGCCAGACGACAAGCGAGCTACCTGTACTTGCTTCCCCGCGTTTTTCTTTCAGCAGGCATCGACCGAACAGGGGTTGATACACATGGCAGAACCAGCCAGCAAAACGGAATTGTCGTTTGATGAGTTTTCCACGGGTTTGGAATACTGCGTTCGCTTTGCGAGTTCACTCAGGTTCATGGCTCAAGGTTTCCCGCAGTTGTTACCGGGAACCATATCGGATGACGCTGCTGTTCATCACGGTGCAAAGTCCATGGCGAGTATTGAATGCTTTCTCCTACATATTGACGGCAGTGGTTCTCCCGAGAATCGGCATGTGGATACCGTCAATCGGATCGTGGCTCAAGCCGGTCCAGAAGTGATGATTGACGGACAACGTTATGCGTCGTGGCATGAAGCTGCATTGGAATGCGTCAATCGTGTCTATCGATTGACCTGCTACGTTGCCGGTTCCAGTGTTCATTCGAATCTCACGCCAGAGGCTGAACTAGCCATGCGTGAACACGTCGCAACGTGGGACACATACAAGGCAATCCGAGAGAACCTTGACGGCGTCGCAGAATACCTTTCTGCCGATTCGACTGATTGGCAGGAACTGTCTGTTGCGTTGCGTCGGGAGCGATGGTTCTGTGAGAAAGTTCTGAATCAAGAGGTTCTGAAAAGCGGTTCAGCGAATGCGGCTGACCAGCCAGCGGCAACCGTGGCAGCGAACGAACACGGGCCAGACGCAATCGACGTGATTCCTGAAGCTGACGTGGCGGTTGCGACTCCGATACCACCACAAGTTCCGCCGTACCTCGGTCTGGTGTTCAACCACGATTCGACCGTTTCACGAATCGGAGAAGCCTACAAGCTCATACCGCCAATTCATTTGTCCGAACAGAAACTACGATTGTTCAAATTCATTTGGGAAGCTGGTGATCAAGGGCGAACCGTGAACGAACTTGTCCCGGCAATCGTTGCGAACAAAAAGATCTTGAAGACGGAGAAAGACCGTATCGACCTGTCCGAGATCGACATCGATCTTGGCGGACATGGCGAATACTTGGTTCGATGCACGAAGGAAAAGTGATTGCGACCCTCAGTCACTAACCGGTCACCAACTTAGTGACCGCGTTGTGACCGAAAGTCACTGAGATATTCTTGCCCCGCAAATAACCTCCCGTCCATGCAGCAGACATCGCGTCCGCTCACTGGATCACACGGGAGGTTTTTGCTATGTCCATCGATTTTGAAACAGAAACCATCATCACGCTTGGCGAGGCTTGCAGAGCGTTTCCACCGAACGGCGTTTCCGATGCCACCATGGCGAGGTGGATTCAACGGGGAATAAAGGTCAAGGCAATCAATGCCTTCGTGAAACTCGAAACGCTGGTCATTGGCGGCAGACGGCTAACGAGCCGCGAAGCTATTTCCAGATTTATCGCCGCACAAAATGCTGATGGGTCTCCCGCCCCGGTCATCACTCCCGCGCAGCGACGTCGTCAGTCTGAGGCGGCACAAGCCGCGCTTGAGGCAGCTGGCATCTAACGACGCAAGCCGTCAGTAGGCGCTGACGGCTTGCTCAATCACTCTCCCTAGCACGGGGCACTTAGATGATATCGACCCGACCCAGCGGCGGCAAGATCCGCCATGATGATTTTCGCCAGTCAGCAGACCGGCGCAGCAGACTGCAGCTGGCGTTCACGCCTGCGGAGATCGCACGGCAGGCCAGATCGAGACGGCGGCAACTGGCGGCGCTCCTGGCCTGGGATGCTGATCGTCGGGAGGGCCGGTCTGATGGCCGATAAGAGCCTCAGAGAGCGTTGGGAGTTGGTCCGGGGGTCGAACATCCAGCCAAGTCTCAGATTGACGTTGTATTGCCTGCACTGCTTTCAGGGCACAAACGAAACCGCATTCTGCGACCGTGAGACGCTGGCCGATGAAGTTGGAGTCAACGTCGATCAGTTGACTCGTAAGTTTCAAGCGCTTGAGTCGTTGGGAGTGATTCAGCGAGTCTGGACAAAACGCAACGGCAGACCGTCCCGAGAATTCATCATCGACTACGAAGTCCTGAAGAGTTGCCAGCGTTCCACCTTGACGAATTCGTCAGAGTGTACCTTGATGGATTCGTCAGAGTGTGAGGAACCCACCTTGACGAATTCGTCAGTCGCACCCCGACGAATTCATCAGTCGCACTCTGACGAATTCGTCAGTCCTACTCATATAGAAGATTCAGGGAAGATTCAGGGAAGATCCAGAAAGGGCGCTGCGCTTCCGAAAGTGTCCTCTCCGAACTTCTCTGAGTGGTACAAAATCTATCCCCGGAAGGTCGGCAGACCAAAGGCAGAAGCTGCCTATCTGAAGTCGATTCAAATTCTGACAAAGCGCCATCAGTCGCAACAGGAAGCAGCGCAGTGGCTCAACGAAGTCACATCGAAATTTGCCGATTCACCTTCCGGACAGGCCGGACAGTACACGCCACATCCAGCGACTTGGCTCAATCAAGGCCGATACGACGATGATCAAAGGGACTGGGCCAACGGCGGCACAGTGAACGGGGCAACAGTGAACCCCGAAGCTGAAACCGCATGGCAAGCCGTTCTGGATTCACTCAAGCGGCGCTCGAGGTTCAAGCCCGATGAAATCAGGGCAGACATCGGAGAACGTTCCTGGCAAGCCGTTCAGCCGATCGGGCTGAAGCGAATCGACGAAGCGAACGAATTCGACCGACGCGAACTGAAAGCGAAATTCATTAAGGCATTCACGGAACAGAGGGCGGCATGAATCAGACATCAGAAACAATCGACCGGACTGAAATTGAGCGTTGCGTTGTTGGCTCAATGCTCTTTTCAACTGAAGCGGCGGAATTCGGAGCGGGCGAGCTGAACGGGTCTG
>JAYSPO010001063.1:0-1172 GCA_043722015.1 Candidatus Kuenenia sp.
GGTCAACACCGTTGCTCTGAAACCATCACAACCCCGTGGAGTTATCCACGGGGTTGTGTTCATTTCCGCCACTCGTCTGCCAAACGACAATAATCCGATTGAAGTTCACAGCAATACGAATTTCCAAACGCCTCAATTACTCATCGCGGGCACCCGCTGTACTACTCACAGTTGATTTCTTGTCGTGCCGCGAAGATTTTCGGCTGTTGAAAGCGGAATTCAGTCCCCGTGCGGCAGAAGAATGAGGGACAGAAAAATAGACGAGCAGCAGTCTTGACGAGGCGAATTCTCAATCTGTTGATGCTCCCGGGAGCATGCTGCGTAGCCGCCGGTTTCTGAAATGTGAGTGCGCGTTCCATGTTGAACAGGAGGAAACAGAGGAAACAGAGAGGAACAACAACTCAACACCAGCTCTGTTCAGCAAACGTTGAGAGCGTAGTTTTGCTGAGAAGAATTCAGACGACCACTCACCTGCGTTTCCGGCCCACTCACCTGCGTTTCCGGCCCAAAGGGCCATCCGTTCCAATAGCCTGGCCCAGCGGGCCAGGTCCACGAGCCAAAAAATATTTTCAGGCCCAACGGGCTGGCCATTCGGCATGCACTGGAGATGAACTGCCGACCCGTTGGGCCTGGACGATGGTTTGGTGGCGCTTTCCCTGGCCCGCTGGGCCAGGCTATCTGAACTGCTGGCCCTTTGGGCCGAAACACCACAACGCCTTTCGGCCCGACTTAGCAAAACCTTCGCCACAGAACACCGTGACGGTGACCTTGATTGGGTTGATTGGGTTGCGGGCGAAGCCCGTGCTGGGTGATTCGAATGTATCAATGGTCGCAATACCTGGTATCCTGCTAAATATGAGCAGTCTGGCAAGGAATCTGCACACAGAAAACCAGACGGTCGTAATCGCTCGATCGCGGCTCTGGTAACACCCCGTCCAGCCTGAGTTTGAGTCAGATTTTCGTACTGCGAGGATTGGTTGCCGTGATGCGTCGGCCGCTTGTTTTTGTTGCAATTGTGATTGGATATTCAGCGATGATGAGGTCGTCGCCTGCCGAAGATCCAAACTCCACACAGGACGTGTCGCCGGAAAGTACCGGAAGTAAACCATCGCGTGCCAGCGGCGATTCTGATCCACAGCCACGCTCCAGACGCATCCTGCTGCTGACCGGAC
>JAYSPO010001064.1:0-6182 GCA_043722015.1 Candidatus Kuenenia sp.
GATCGCGATGCCTAGCTGAGCTCCCCAGTTGCGATCGTAGACATTGTCGATTCCGCCGTTGACCAAGGAGAAATCCACCACACTGGAAATCAACGTCCCAACGGCACCTGACGGGGCTCCTGCGTCTTCGAGGATAGCATTTAGTGTTGGCGACATCGCGTTATTCAGCGTCGGAGCGCTGTTGTATATGTCGGCGAAAGTTAAGGCATCCGCTCTCTCACCGCCAGCGGAAAGACCTACATCGCCTCCTCGAAACAGCATCGCCGCGCTACCGCTCGAACTTGTTCCTGTGGCCGTCAGAGTCAAGGTGAAAAGATCCCATTCTGTATAGCTTTGGTTGTTGGTGCCGACTGTCGTATCGGCACCGCCCAGCCCAAGCACTAGTTGTCCTTGATTAAGACTGACACCGCCTAGTGTCGTGCTCTGTTGGACCAACTCGACTGCGTGAATCTGCTGACCAATTCCCACTCCGGTCGCAGAGCCATCGAGAAACAGCGAGAGTGTACCTGTGGTCGTAGTTCCCGTATTGGTTGTCTGAAAGCGCTGGATATTCTTGTCGTAGGTGGCTGAAGAATAAACAGTGAGAAAGTCGCCAGCATTGAGCGTAGTTCCGCCGATGGTCATTTGAGTTTCGACTAATGCGAAATCACGCGTCTCACTTCCGGAACCGCCGGGTTCTCGAAGAAGTACGGTAAACGTTCCCGAGGAGTAGTCGCCGATGGTAGTTGGACGGAAGACCACAATATCTCGATCGAGTACAGACACTCCCCCCAACGTTTCATTGGCTGCGGTCGACAGCAAGACGTCGCCGCGCTGAAGCGTATACGTCGTACCTGTCCCTACAATGACGGTGGAGTTTACCCAGTGCAAGCCGTCTATATCCGCGTTGGCATCGCCTGTGAAAGTATCGATATCAAAGACTTGCGAGAAACTACCGGAAGTTGTACCTGAACCCAACGCGAGACTGGGCGATGTAATCCTCGCAACCTGCCCATCGTTGTAGGTAAATCCAGACGATGTCGTCGCACTGGTATCTGCGGACACCCATAGTCCGATGTCAGGTCGAATAGCGGCGTTTGCGGAGAACTCGGACGTTTCGACCGCGACCAATCCAGCCGTCAAGCGCGTCGTTGTCGATGATAGAAAACTATTCGCCGTGAAGCTTCCCGAGAGTGTTGTACTAAACGTTGCGTTGCCAGAGCCGTTCGTTAAGACGTTGATAAAACCAATATAGGTTTGGCCTTCTCCAAACCCCGAGGAGTCACCGCTGACGTTCGAGAAGAATTCGATGCGGTAGTTCGTGGTCGCGATACTATTGAGCGAGCCTGAGACGCGAATCGTATAGGGGTCGTCCACGACGACGGTATTGATAACCGCATAGTTCTGAAGATTGTTGGCGCCGGTATCGACATCACCCAAGTCGTTTGCCGTTACTCCGTCGTCCGTCAGGTCGATCCCTAGTCCGCCATTCCCCGAGATTCGGTTCTGCGAGAAAACATTTCCAGTGGAAGATGTATTCACTGCAATCCCGTCGCCGGTATTGGCGATGGTGGTCGAGGCATCCGCTGACATACCGATGATGTTGCCGGACACGTTGTGGTTACTACCTGCACTGAGGATTACTCCCGCAATTCCACCGCTCGTGATCACGTTTCCTTGTCCAGCATTCAAGCCTCCGATCAAGTTTCCGCTACCTCCGTTTATCCTGATTGAGCTTGACGTTGTACCTGCGATTCCACTTGCACCTGTGACGTTAGTACCAACGTAGTTTCCATAAACCGCGGTGGTGCTACCCGCGATGTCGATGTTGCGGGAGGTGTTTCCGCTAATGATATTGCGATCCGCTGCGGTCGTACCACCAATCGTGTTGCCGGTGGATGTGGTCTCGATGTAGACACCCGTCGCGTTCCCTTGGGCTGTGGAGCCGGTCGAGTTAGTTCCGATGTAGTTCCCTGCGATCGTAACGTTGTCCGCCCCATTGAGATAGATTCCGTTGGTTGCAAAGCGATTGATGACCAATCCCCGAACGACGGAATTGTCTGCGGTTTCGCCCAGTTCCAGACCGTGCTCAGTAGCTATTGCAAATCCCGCTCCATTGATCTCAATCAACGGAGCGCCCGCGTAGCCGCTCTGAGTTGTCGCATCGAGAGTGACGGTGCCAGTAATTTGCGGAAGGAGACTTGTCAGGTTGATCGTTTGGTAGCCTGAGCTGATATTGAATGTGATCGTATCTGCTCCCGCCAGCGCGTTCGCATCAATGATTGCCTGCCGCAGCGAACCCGCACCGCTGTCGTTGGTGTTGGTGACGGTAAATGTCGCCAGCAAACCCTGCCATTCGTTCTGGAAGGCAGCACTGACGGCAATCTCTGTGCTGATGTTGCCAATGTGATATTCCAGTTGCCAGTCGCCGCCGAGTGACGCCTGCCCAGTCAGATTGGTACTCCCGGCAACATCCGCGCCGGTCCACTCGGCAATCTGCTGCAGCATGCTCGTGCCGGAATCGGAACCGGCCAGATCGCAGCCATAGAACAAAATGTCCGCATCGCCGCGGAGAACTCGACTCCACTGCTGAAACTCAGCCTGTTTCAGTTGCAGGCCGTTCGAATCGATCCAGGTGTTGCCCAGCTTAAACGCGCGGTCGGTGCCGTGCGCGAGCAGATGAATGGCATCCACCGGCTGATTGAGCTGCCTCAGATAGTCTGTGATCTGCTGCATTCCATCACGGCCTGAGTCAATCTGCACGACATCCAGCACCACGCCCGCAGCCGCTCGTGACCGCACATCCGCCAACAGCAGTTCGTAGTCCTGAATGCCGGTATCGACGAACACAATTTCCGTCCGCGGTGACACTTCCGTCGCCGTTGGCGCGGGAGCCACGGGCTGCGATACCGGAAAATCAACCCGGCTCGACACCGCAGCAGGCGAGAGCAGAGCTGCAGATTCAATCCCGCCTGTGTGGTCATCCGGAATTTGGTTCCCGCCTGGCGCCGCGGCTGCGGTTATGCCTTCGCTGGAGGCCGTCTCCGTGTCTGTGAGCACGCTGATCTCGTTCATCAGCTGCCGACCTGCTTCCGAAGCGGCCAGATTGCAGCCATAAAACAGCACGTCAGCCTTGTCGGACATCGAATATTGCCACGCACTGATCGCTCCACGGTAACGATCCAGATTGTCCATCGACAACAGCGTGGAACCCAGCTGGACTCGACCAGCATCACCCTGAGAAACAATGTGCAGGCCATCGACGCCATTGTATTGCAGCAGCGCTGATGTAATCTGCGCAATGCCGTCTTTGGTGGAATCCAGGACGACAAATTCCAGCGTGCGTGAGCTGTCACTCTCATTCTGAGATTTCAAATTTGAAATCATCTGATCGACATTCCTGACCGACGAATCGAGAAACACCAGTTCCAGTGTCTGCTCATCTGCTGCTGCACTGCCGTTCTGATCGGCGGCCTGAGATGGCAGCACGGAATCCGCGACCAGATCCAGCAACTGCTGATCGGGAACATGAAACACGGAAACGTCGTTGATCGGTGCTGCATCGGCCAAAATGCTGCCGCCGACTTCCGCGACCTGCGCCACCACCGGCGCAATCGCGGACGCACTGAACAGCATGCGTTCTTCCAGCCGCGTCAGTTCCAGCGGTCGCTCGTAACCGCCCTGAGTCAGCTTACGTGTTTTGTACAGGCACTCTTCAAAGAGCAGTCGCGTGTGACGTATGAATTTCCGCAGAGACATGGGCAGGAACCCTTCCCGGCGATTGCAGCGACCTGTGACGCGGACCTTTCCGCGCCTATCGAGGGCGCAATCTACCTTGATCAGAACCTACACCACGAATGGGTAACACGTCCGGGTCGGGCTGACTTTGCAGGAAGGTTGTCGAAAAACAACTGTGACTTTGATGCGGTTCTGCAAGTGATGGCGGATCGTTTGGCACGCAAAGATTTTCTAAAGTCCGGGTTTTCACCCAGTTCGAAGGCCGTGCATGCGCACTGGATCGATTGTGCCGATGAATCGGATTGGCGCATAAAAAAAGCCGAGGATGATTCCTCGGCTCATGCGACTATGACTGGCCAGTGATTTGCCACTTTCAGCCAACGCCGGATTTTGATCAGCTGGCTGGCACGACGATGTCGTGATTGTCCGGCTTCTTGTCGCTGAAATTGCAAAGCTCTTCGCGAACGATGTTCATCGTCTTCGGTGCTTCAATCCCGATCCGAACTGAGTTTGGCCCAATCCGTACGATCGTGATGGCAACGTCGTCACCGATCAAAATCCGCTCGCTGGTCTTTCTGGATAGTACCAACATGTTTTCTCTCCCTGCGCCTTGTCTTGGGTCTTCCTTGATCCGTCCGGGCTGACCACATCGTGGTCCAATCGCCCCCGCTTTGCCGCCCCCCATGTGCTGATTCGGCACAGCTGGCCTGTCATCACAATGATCGCGACATCAATACGATAACACTCCACATAGTCGCTGCCAACAGAAAAATCAGCAAAATCCACACTGCCCAAAAAAACAGCACAGCCGAACCAAGCTATCGAGTGCCCTATTTTTAGGCACCCGCAGCGACTGTGGTTGTCTGCCAATGTGGCAGAGCCTGCGGAGTCGGGCTGTTCGCTTGTGTTTTGCTGTTCTTTGGAGTGCGGTGACTCGTCACCGCTTTCTTTTTCAGGTAATTTGGATCTGGGACAATCGTTCGCCTGTTCTGCGGACTTCACGTGAAACTGAAATGGAATGTTCGCTGTTTTCCCACGCCGATTGACAAGAGTGCCGTGTTGGAAAGGCAAAGCGGCGACAAGTCGCCGCACTCCAAATGACCGTCGCTTGTTTCAGACTCAAGCAACAGCCGGCCGGCCGCGCGACGATTAGCACCCTCAAAACTTCAACACAAAGGAATCGACAGTGGTCCGGATTGGAATTATTGGCGTTGGGTTCATGGGCTACACGCACTTTGAGGGGGCTCGTGATCTTGTCGGCGCGAAGGTCACGGCGATCTCGACGCGCGACCCGAAGAAGCTGGCTGGGGACTGGACGTCGATCAAGGGTAACTTCGGGCCACCAGGCGGCCACGTCGATGTTTCGCAGTTGAAATGCTGTACCGACTATCGCCAGCTTCTGGACGATCCGGAGATTGACCTGATCGACGTCTGTCTGCCGACCGACAAGCATTTTGCCGTCGTGATGGAATCGCTGAAGGCAGGCAAACCGACGCTGGTTGAAAAGCCGATCTCTGTGGACCTGGCTCAAGCCGAGCAGATGGTCCAGGCCGCGAAGACTGCAAACGTGCCACTTCTGGTCGGGCACGTCCTGCCATTTTTTCCTGAATTTCGCTTCGCCGCTGAATCCATTCAGGACGGGCGTTTTGGAAAGCTGAAAGCCGCTCACTTCACACGCGTGATCAGTCCGCCGGATTGGTCAAGTGACATGTCAGACTTTCGAAAGCTCGGCGGCTGGGGAATCGATCTGCACATCCATGATAACCACTTTATCGCCCACGCCTTCGGCCGACCCGACGGGGTTTTCTCGCGTGGCCTGTTGCAGGATGGCTTCGTGAATCATGTGCACACGTCCTATCTGTATTCCGACGGCCCCGCAGTATCGTGCGTGAGTGGCGGAATCGCCGCAAAGGGGCTGCAATTTGCGCATGGGTACGAATTGTACTTCGAAAACGCGACTGTGCTGTTTGATGCAGGGACTCTGGCGGGGGATTGGATTGTGAGCCGCCCGTTGAGCGTAATCACCAACGACGGCAAAATGACGCACCCGGAGCCTGGTGGCAGCGGAAAATGGTGCAGTGCGTTTACCGACGAACTGCAGGTTGCCGTGAATGTGATCACTGGCAAACAAACCGCTGGCCCATTGTCGAGTGATACCGCGCTGGCGGCATTACAACTCTGCTGGGCTGAAGCCGCCAGTATCGAATCCGGATCCGTCGTGCACCTTTACCTTTGATATCAACAACTTTGCGGCAGTCCAAAACTGGATCGCCGCAAAAGAACGCAAAGAACGCAAAGGGGAAAGCCGGATGCTTCAGGTTGTCGTATTTTCTGCGATCTTTGCGTTCTTTTGCGGCCATAACCGCAAAGTTCCCTGCGATTCTTTTCGTGGATCTGGTGTGTTTCCAGGCGATAAGCACTGGTGCATAAGTAAGTTGGCACAAATCGTTTAACGGCGAGCCGTA
>JAYSPO010001065.1:0-1166 GCA_043722015.1 Candidatus Kuenenia sp.
AAATCGGCAGAGCAAACGAACGTCGTTCCCAGAGCCAAATTACCTGAAAAAGAAAGCGGTGACGAGTCACCGCACTCCAAACGTCGCTTGTTTAGGGACCAGGCGGAGGCACTGAGAACTGTCGAAGATTCGTTGGCGAAACTCGTCCTGATCAGCCGATACACCCCCGATTGATCCCCACTGACGTTCAGCTCACTTTTCTCAGCAGGAAAATTGTTCCTGAACCACTGGTATGCTGCTTTACAAGCCGGAGTCTATGTCGTTATACTCCCCGGCTCTTTACATGGAAAATCTATACAAACGTCCAGTTTACCAGCCAATATCACATCGTCTGGCGGACGTTGCGGAGATTAAAAAATGCCAAAACAGAAGACTCATAAGGGAATGAAACGCCGGTTCAAGGTTACAGCGACCGGTAAGGTGACGCATCGTAACGCGAATCGCGGCCACTTCCTCAGCCACAAAGGTGGCAAGCGTACGCGTCAAATGCGAAATGACAACATGGTTATTGGGGCGGAAGCGAAGTTGATCGCAGCGGCGATGGCTCCGGGAATGTAAAGCGATGATGATCGTCGTTCGACGACGATCGTCGCCCGCTGATTGCCATGTAAGCGGTCAGTCGGAAAAGTACTTAACTTTGTTCTGAATAGTTTGGTCTGAAGGTCCGGTCAAATGCGTGTTCGCCTCGGGAAAGCCCGCCACCGTTCAAAAAAACGTCTGTTCAAGGAAGCACGCGGCAACGTGGGAGGTCGCAGCAAACTGCTGCGTACCGTCAAGGAAACCCTCGTACGCGCCCGCGCGTTTGCGACTCGCGACCGTCGGACCCGCAAGCGTGAATTTCGGGCGCTGTGGATCACTCGCATCTCCGCCGCCGTGCGTGAGCAGGGTGTGTCCTATTCGGTATTCATGAATGGTCTGTTGTTGGCCAACTGTGGACTGAATCGCAAGCAGTTGAGTGAACTGGCAATCTCCAATCCTGAAGTGTTCAGTGAGATCGTAGAAATCTCCAAAAAGGCTCGCAGCGCAGTCTCTGCTGCCTGATCGAACGTCAGCACAATTGAATTTCTGAATCGGGCGAGTTTGCTTTATGGCAGGCTTCGCCCGTTTTTAGTGACCGTTCACGACATTTCGACAATGACAGTCTAAACCACAGATGGACACGGATG
>JAYSPO010001066.1:0-3117 GCA_043722015.1 Candidatus Kuenenia sp.
TAGTTCCGCCTTCAGGCGGTTTTTTTGCCGGAACCGCCAGCGAATTCCGGCTGAAGCCGGGACTACGAACAGAATTGGGACTAAATCAACAGTCCGCTGGCGCCTTGCGGCTCATGGGGTTGCGGGCAAAGCCCGCGCCACGATTCTGCATCTGAGTCCGGGGCGATGGCATTCTGAGCCAATTCCTGACGAAGAAACCACTCGACTCGGAGAGTCAAGCTACGGAGTCACGTTCACCTTCTGCAGTTCCAGATACTGCAGCCGTCCGATGTGCCACATGTAGTCAGGTCCGTATCCGGCCTTTCGTGGCCATGCATTCAGAGTTGCCGTCCGCAAGGATATTTTTGCATCGTCTGTGTTGCCTTCGACAACCTGGTTCATGCCGATATACAGATGACTGTAGAACAGTCGCGAGTCGCGCGAGGCGGCTGCAGGATCATCTGGAATCGCTTTCAGCACTTCTTCCGCAGACAGGCTCCCGTCGAAAAGTCGATAGACCTCTTTAAACGGAGGCCGATCGTCTTTTTCGTATCGCAGCAACTGCCGTCGCGCCTCATCTTTTCCAAACGCACGGTAGTGTGAAAGATAACGCCAGATTCCGTTTTCCCGGTCGATGTTGTCAAAGGAATTGTATTTGTCGAATTGCGCGGCTGCCTGTTTTGGATGATTCGCGAAAAACATTGCGATTCCGAGTCGCCAGTGCGACGCATCAAGGTCCGGTTTCATTTTCACCATTGTCAGATAGTCAGCTTCCGCCTTTTCAAATTCCCCGAGAAACATCAGCACGTCGCCACGTGCTGAATACTCGTTCACGGCATCGGCGGCGTTGGAATCAATCGTTTCTTTCTGCTTGAGTTGCTTCGTGAGCGACTCAATGAGCTCGGCGTTGAGTTTCTCAACCTGTTGCTCCTTGTCCTCTGGGATCACGGGCTTCTTTACTTCATCAATGAAACCATACGCCGGAGTCACGAAACAAGTGGCGATGAAGAGTGCGACGAAAAATCTCGCTATTGAAGATGCTCGATATTTCATACGTAGGGTTCCGATCAGGAGGAAATTATACTTCGCGCGGCCGGAAATGAGTCCGGCGAGGGGAGCGGCGTGAGCCCGCCGGTACCTCGTATTTGTACCGGCAAGCTGACGCATGCCGCTCGCCAATTCTCGCACCCATGACCGCATGGAGTATATGGAGTATAGCAGGACATTGAGGGAGTTTAGGTTGGCGCACAGGCTTTTGCCCACACGCCAGCGAGACTGGAACTGTCGTTTTCTGCCGAGTTACGCATGAGGTTCGCCCGAAATAAAGCTCACCGCCTCGCCCAGAGTACCGATTCTTACTCAACTCAGATTGACATCAGGAACTTATCACGATTACAAGCGCCACCATGATTTGAAGGGCTGCTGGAATCGGCCCGATTTCTGAAATGTCCGATGGAGCGAACTGATGCGTCGTGTCTTAATTGCCCTGGGATCAATGTTGCTGGCCACTGGTTGCGGGTCAGAAAATAAGGCCCCGGAGACCGGATCCGCAGGCATTCCGCTGTCGATTTCCGGCAATCAGACCACAACCACACAGGTGGCCGAAAGTACGCCAAAGAAAACATTGTCCCAGTACCCGGACGCGGTGCGTCAGCTATTGCAAAAAGCGAATACAGCAGTGGTTGCCGGCCAACATGGGGTCGCAATTGAAGCGTTGAGTCAGGCGATCGGCGTGTCTCCGGAAGATTCCAGTCTGTTTCGCATGCGCGCTGATGTCTACTGCCTGCAGGGTGAAAATGCTAACGCTCGAGTTGATTTCAGTACCGCCGTACGACTCGCGCCAAACAATGCCGACAGTTACAACTATCGCGGCTACTTTCTGATGTCTCAGGGGCTCTCGAAGGAAGCGATCGCTGACTTCGAGAAGGCCATACAGCTCAATCCCTCTCACGCCGCCGCGCTCAATAATCGCGGACTGATGGCGCTCACCAGTCAGGACTACAAATCTGCGGAAGCGGATTTTTCAAAGGCCATCGATGGGGACCGCAAGTTTGCCGACGCATGGAACAATCGTGGTTTCGCACGGCTTAAGCTGGAGCAGTACGAACCGGCTCTGTCCGACCTGCAACAGGCATTGCGGATTCAGGAGACCTACGTCACAGCCTGGAATAACTGCGGTTTGGTCTACATGCAGCAGGAAAAGTACGAAGATGCTCTCAAGGCATTTTCCCGCGCTTCAGAGCTGGAACCCATGAATATGCGATGGCTGGGCCACCGTCGCGCGGCCCTGCTGAAGCTGAATCGCTTTGCTGAGGCGCAGAAAGAGGGCGCGAAACTCGCATGGCTGGAGCAATTGAACCAGTTGACGCAGCAGGCCTCCCGTAACGCACGCAACCCGGCGGCATGGATTGTTCGCGGGAAACATCTGATGCACGGAAGCCAGTACGGGGCAGCCATTCAGGACTTTACTCGCGCGCTGATCGTCAATCCCGGCAACACGGACGCATTGACGGGACGAGCATCCGCATGGATGGCGACTGGTGACCTGCAGAAAGCGATGCTGGATTGCGACGAATCCATCGTTGTCCGATCGTCTCAGGAAGCATATTCCATCCGGGGCGATCTCTGGATGCGTCTGGAGAATTTTGATAACGCGATCAGCGACTTTGAAACAGCCGGCCGTTTTGACGAACAGGTCGCCGTCGCGTACGAAAAACGAGCCGATGATCGCCGCGAAGCCGGACAGGCAGACGACGCACAAACCGATCTTCAACGTGCTCAGGAAATCCGCAACGCAATGGTTGATAAGGAAAATAATTTGAAGCCACCGCAGTCAGCGGATGGTTTTGATCCGGCCGCCGGTGACGGAGCCAGTCGGAATTAGCGCTCTGGTCAGTCGTACTTTGATGGATCGGGTGGCCGGGGCGGGACGGAGCGGAGCGAAGGAAGCCCCGGGGTTTCGGGCTAGCGCCCTCCAACCCCGGCCACCCATCAATCCATTGGTGATAGAGCATTAGCGGCGGCTTCCTTGTGGACTCAAATTGGCTGCACCTTGCGGGGCGTTCGGAACGCCGAACATGCGGGGGATATTGAGCGTCGGAGCCGGAGCACCGGGGCGAGGTTCAAAGGCACCAAAGA
>JAYSPO010001067.1:0-3876 GCA_043722015.1 Candidatus Kuenenia sp.
CCCGCGCGTTCGCACAAATCTGCGGCCGCAACCGGACTGTCGGATTTCTGCAGGATTTCGATCACCGCTTTTTGCTGTCGGCTGAACCGTGTCGTGGCCAGCTTTTCTTCGTTGCCGGGGGTCAGGATGAAGCTCTGCACTTCCCGCGTGCCGCTCTTACGCCGTACGCCTGCCGGGATCACGCTGTCGAGCACTTGTCCCCAGCCGCAGAGATAGCGTTCGCCAATCCACCGTGTGAGTTCCAGCATGCGTTCGTCGAGCAGCGGTTCGCTGTCGAGCAATTCGATAAGCGGCTTCAACACACGCTGCGATTGATCCGCCGGGCGCACGGCGACGCAGTAACCGACGACGCTGCGGTTTCCCCTGCCCAGCGGTGCTTTCACGCGTTGCCCGGCTTTGATTCGATCGCGAATGGCATCCGGAATGGCGTATGTATAGGGTCGTTCCAGCGGAAGATTGAAAACGACTTCCGCGACCATGACGTCTTCATTTGCCGCATTCTGCCACTCCGGCGTCTCGGCAAATTCAAACATTCCCTGCTGCGAATTCATGGAGGCAGTGTAATCCTGAAACCAGCGACCTTTGGAGTGCGACGACTTGTCATCGCTTTGTTTTTCAGAAACTCTGGCTCGTCTTTCATCTCTTGTCATGCCGATTCACGTCCCCTGAATCGACAACCCACCCTTTCTTGATTTTCCAGGTCGATCCCTGAACATGCGGCATTGGAAAGGGAAAGCGGCGACAAGTCGCCGCACTCCACAGTATCGTCTCTTATGTCAGTGTTAATATGGCAGTTCGCGGATGTACATGTTCCTGAAGAACAGTTCGCTGCCGTGATGCTGCAGTTCGATCTGATCAGCCCGCACAAGGGGTGTCAGGCCGGTCTGGTCCCAGTAGTTTTCCAGAGCGACGCGATCAACAACCAGTTTGTCATTGAGCCAGATGGTGACTTTGTCGCCAACCATGCGGATCAGGAATGTATTCCATTCGCCCGGTTTTTTGTCCGCCAGCGATGTGGGTGCATTTCGCCAGCGGCGATTATTCCACAGTCCGCCGGAACCGAGATTGCGTCCGTTGGCGTACTGTGTGACCCATTCTTCAGGTCGCGTCGGATCGGGTTGTCCTGTCGGCATTCGCGCGTCCCAGGGATCCCAGATCTGAATCTGCGGTGTGCCACGCAGGTAGATGCCGGAGTCTGCTCCGGGAGGAATCTTCCAGTCAATGTAGAATTCAAAATCGCCGTAGTCTTTTGCCGTACAAAGGCTGTCGCCCTTTCCGTCGTAGATCAGAATGCCATCTGCCACAGTCCAGTGTTCTTTCATCAACACGTCCGCAATGGCCTGAGCACCGGTTAAGGCCTGGCCGCTCAGGGCTCGCCGTTCGTTGGCGTTGCCATCGGCCAGTCCCTTCCAACCTGCCAGATCTTTTCCATTGAAGAAGGCCGTGAATCCTGCAGGTGGTGTGTTGTCTGCGATCGTCGCCGGTTTTGTGGGTGATGGTGCATAATCCGCGAGCTGCAGGTTTTTGAATTCAACTCGATCGTCATGCCCGGCCAGCACGATGTGGCCATGCTTGTTCTTCATGCCAGCGTGAGGACCTCCGTCAACCGGTGTGATGTTGTCCAGAAACGCATCCACGACAACTGCTCCGTTCACGATCACCATGATATGATCTTCAATCACGATGATCGTTTCGGAATTCCATTCGCCGACGGGTTTCAGATAGCCGGTTTTTGCGGGATAGATGCCATAAATCGAACCATGATGCTGCCACGGTTTGAGCCAACTCAGTTTCTGAGTCTTGCCGTCAGCCATCACCGCTTCGCCGTTGTACGCTTTGCCGTCGTGATCCAGAATCTGAATCTCCATGCCGTCGCGTGACGGATGTCCGTCTTTGGGGACTCGAATGCCAATCCCGTTGTTGCCGCTTTCTTCGAGTTTGAATTCGAAGCGCAACGCGAAGTCGCTGTATTCTTTCTCTGTCGCCAGGGACTTGCCCCCTTTGTTGCAGATCAGGATGCCATCCTGCACGGCGTAGCCCGTGGTATCACCGGTCCAGCCGGTCAGATCTGTTCCGTTAAACAGATCAGACCATGCAGCAGTCTCCTGCAACGCGATCGCCTTCGCTGCGGCCACGACGTTCGGATCGGACACCCGGTCCTGAGCCGCGACGTTCAGAGCATTCGCTGCACAGGCAAGCAATGCAAATCCGGCAATCAGTGTTTTCATAGAGCGAGCCTCAGGGGAGCAGCAGCGGTGGGATGGTCAGATGCCAATGCGGACTATGTCTCGCTGATCGCTCAATTACTACCGTTCCGTGCGGAATTTCCACGGTCGGCCAGTTTGTTGGACTATAGAGAATGTAGGGTGGAACTCGCGGCTGGCAAGCCGCGTCGGCCCGCCAATTTTCAATCAAATGGTGGGCCTGCGCTGTCGCTGGTCCCACCCTGGGAATCACCCTGTTTTACAAACTGGCCAGTAGTTTCCGAAATTCAGCCTGCTTGACGGCGCAGAATCAGCCGCGGCATTTTTCTTCAATCCTGAATTGCTTCTGTCAGGAACACGTTGTCACAATCCCGTGCCTGATTGATACAATGTGGCGGAGTACTGATGATATTCCTCAGGTTCGTTCGACCTGAAAGGTTCGGTGGTCCATGAAAACAATTCAATTGTCAGAGATTTCTGAGACGCGCACGGTGCTGGAAAACGTGCGCTGGGAGACTTTTGTTGAACTCGCGGAACAGCGACGCGGAAGTGTTCCTCGGATGACTTTCGATGAAGGAGTGCTGGAACTGATGAGTCCACGACGACAACACGAAAACATCGGGAGTTTAATCGGTAGATTGGTTGAAACGTACACGGAAGTGCTGGATATCGAGATTTGCAGCGTCGCATCGACAACGTTCAAACGCAAGGATCTGCAAAAGGCATTTGAGGCCGATGAGTCCTACTATATTGAGCACGCCGAACAGATTCGCCCGAAAGAAGAACTCGATTTGACGATTGATCCGCCGCCGGATCTGGTGATTGAAGTCCAAATCACATCCTCCGCAATTCGCAAGTTAAAGCTATTTGCTGCGATGGGTGTACCGGAAGTCTGGCGGCACGATCCTTCGGCGGAGCGACGGGGATACCGTAGATCCTTTATTCTGCCGGCGGGATTCTTGACTCAACGGCTGCTGCGTGGCAGTTCGGCACAGCGTGATGCGAATGGACGGCGCATAACACTCTATGTGACCGCATGCGGTTGAGGATGGCACATTTGTTTCACTTCATGGGCAACGCCCCGTATTTCAAATCTCAAATCTCAAATAACACAATCGCGGCCCGCTGGGCACGCGGTTAAACGTAAAAACTCCAAAGCGTGGGGTATGACTCAGCGTCTCGTTCAGCGCTGGATGAGACTGAGGCGGCGGACGCGGTGGTTGTTGCTGTCGCCGATGTAGAGCCAGTCGTCGGCTGATACAAAGACGCCGTGCGGTCGATTGAGGCGGCAGTGTTTCGGATCGCCATCCGGTCCATCACCGGGTTTGCCGTCGCCGATCACCGTTTCCACAATTCCTGATGCCTTTCGCAGGACGCGGACGGTATGGCTTTCTGTGTCAGCGAAGTACAGGTCGCCGTCTTTTGACAAACTGACGCCTTTCGGACCAGCCAACTGCGCAATTTTCGCAGGGCCTCCATCGCCCGCATAGCCACTTTTGCCGGTTCCTGCCAGATGCTGCAGCGTGCGTTCGTGAAGATCGATTCGAAAGATCGCGTTGCCCTCGCGGAGTGCCAGATAGAGCGAATGTTGTCCGTCAAAATCAAGTGCTCGCGGGCCGTTGAGCGCCGTACCTTCCAGTCCCGCATGATCCGGCGTCACCGACCGTTCGCC
>JAYSPO010001068.1:0-5296 GCA_043722015.1 Candidatus Kuenenia sp.
GTATGGGGGACTCGGAGCATCGACCTTGCATTCTGATCTGGAAATCACTCCACGATTACTGTTCCTTTTTGTGTCTTTTGTGTCTCTTTGTGGCTAGAACCAAAGGCACGCGCAATCGCGGTTTTGCTGGCCACGAAAAGTCACAAAAGACACAAAGGAATCGCAGGACAGGGATTGGTACGCGGGGTTCGGCGAATCGATCTCGCACTCCGTAGCCGAAAAACGACGTAGTCTCTGTCTCTGTCTCTGTTCCTTTTTGTGTATCTTGTGCCTCTTTGTGGCAAGAACCAAGGGCACGCGTAATCGCGGTTTTGCTGGCCACGAAAAGTCACAAAAGTCACAAAGAAATCGCAAGTTGCAGATTTCCGATGGTCACATCACGTATTTTCTGATGTAGAACTTTGGGGCTCCGAAATTGATCAGGAGGCCGTGACGAAATCGTGCTGCTTTCAGATACCCCAGCAACTGCGCAACGTCGGCGTCTGAGACCTCACGGACGGCTTTTAGCTCAAGGATCAGAACGTCTTCAACGATCAGGTCCAGCGTTTCTTTAATGAGTTCCGTACCATCCTCGTCGTAAATCGAAACGGACGGCTGCACCGTCACGTTGAGACCACGCTTCTTCATTCGATGAATCAAGCCGCGTTCGTAGACCTTCTCGCGGAATCCTGGCCCAAAGTAAATGTGTAAACCATATCCGCACTCACGGATCACGTCGCAGATCAGATTGACTTCCGTATCCGACAGATCGGTTCGTGGATAAACAACATTCGCCCCTTCGGATTCGTTCATAACATGGTCCACCGTACTTGAAGCTCGCGAACTGCATCATCCGGAAGATAATACAAGTTCGCGATCATTCAAAGTCGCAAACCATGAACCAGGAACCACGAAGCTGTTATACGCTGCCAGCGAGTAAGCTGCCGCCTGCGTATCGCGGGATGTCCAGCGCGTACTTGACGGACTGCTTCACAGCTGGAGCTGGATCTTTTGGACTGCAAACCTTCAGATCACTGAATGACAGGCGATCTGTCGAATCTTCTGTGAACAGGTTGACGCAGATGTTCAGCACTTCGCCCAGATTGGACTGAATGTTCTCCGCCACAATTCCGGCTTTGGTTGCATCGTTGGCGACCCCGGCCGGAATCATCGACATTGCGGCACCCATCGAATTTGCCAGAGCCAGGTCGCAAATCAGCACTCTCTGAACAGAGTTTGCGTCATCGATATAACTGGCGACGACATGCGGTTTTGTCAGATCCGGGCCAGCCGCTGCGACTCGAGCTTCCACCTTGTCGCCCAGCAGACAATGCATCATTTTCTCAATAGTTTTCAAATTCGGCAGTGGATTGCTGCACATGCTTCACCTCATGAAAAATGGTGGACACGATGGGCATTAATGGGCAAGGACGGGAGTCAAAGCCGACTCGAAGGAGCTTGGAGTAAACGGCTTGACGATAAAAAATGCGGCACCCGCATCCTGGGCTTCCTTCTTAACTTCCGGACTGGATTCTGATGTGACGAAACCAAACAAAGTCTCGTTTCCGTTCTTCCTGAGTTTCTTCAGAAAGTCAATGCCCTTCATTTCCGGCATGTTCCAGTCGGAGAGAATGGCGTGCGGCTTGTGGTCAGCGACCATGGCGAGGCCTTCGACACCACTGCTGGCTTCGACCGTTGTCAGATTATTGAATCCAGCCTGCTTCAGCGTTCTGATCACAATCATTCGCATGGCTTTGCTGTCATCGACGACAAGAACTTTCATGGTGATTTCCTTTATATAGAGTGGTCAACGTAAGATTAATAAAAGTAGTTTGAGATTCGCGGTGATTCAGGATCTCCGAGACGCAGCTATGCCGCTTGCAGTCGCTGCGATTCGCACTGGCAACTCCTCATGAATCTCAGGTGGCAACCGCAACACCTCGATCAAGAACACGCACGATGAATGGGTCGCCCTGACAGCGATTGGAAACGCTCAGGCCCGAGAAACTGCTGTCAAACGGCGCACATCCATTGGATTCACCCACACACGGCAAAGACAGACTGGATTCTCCCTCCACGATGCCCTTCAGATTGCCTCCGACCATGTTGACGATTTCGCCAACAGCGTCGCGAATCTCGGCTTCGGACAGTTCGTCTTCACTCATCGCAAACATATTGGATGCAATCGCGATGGCCGTCTTGCGGGGTGTCAGCACCTGCACCATTGAATCCCAGCCGCCGGAGATGCGAATGATCGCCGACAAAGCGTCGGTGTCTTCGCAGTTGAACGTTTCGGATCGCTCCATGTCAAGTCCGAGCATGCCCGAGCAGACATCGTTAACAACCTGCTGCAGTATCTCTTCATCTATCGTCATGTGACATTTATCCTGAACTGTGACCCGCCTGAAAACAGACGGTCTTGCCTACTGGGATCTGAGGAAATCAATATCCAACGCAACAAGCGTTTCGTGCTGCGGCTGAAGAGCCAGTCGTCAACACGCATCGACCCTTTGGTCCAATCTGACTTGCGTTCCTCCGCTGGCTGATCAGATCATTGCCTTGCGAAGAAACATTACATCATGTTTGGATCGAGTGGGTCATCAACGTATTAGATTAATGTTCATTGTCAACAATATCATCGGACGCATGGCGATCGCAAAACGCCAATTTACTATTGCCGGGCCGCCGTCTGATAACGCGTCTGGCCCTCCGAGCACAAACATTACTCTTCGCATGACGGCAGGACCAGGTCGGACCACTCGAAGGACTGACGCCCTGCCGCTCGCCTAGCACGTCGGATTCCCGATCGTGACGCCAATCAGCTGCAGCTTTTCAATAAGGACTTCCGCAGTGAACGGCTTCATGACGAACTCATCAACGCCAGCCATCAGGGCTCGAGCCATCTGGGCCGGCTCTGTCTCAGTGGTCACCATCACCACGCTGATGTGTGGAATGGTTTTGTCGGATCGAAGAGCCTTAACAAACTGCAGGCCGTCCATGATCGGCATGTTCCAATCGACCAGAATTAAGTCCACAGCGTTGCCGTGCTGCTGCAACTGGTTGAGCCCGTCCTGTCCGTGCTCAGCCTCAAGAACGCTGAACCCAAACGGTTCAATAATACGTCTGAGAATACGACGCATGGCGCGGGAGTCATCGATGATGAGAGCGTGCATGGGAGTTCCTGAAACGGAAGAAGATCTGTAATTTGAGATTTGAGATTTGAGATTTGAGATTTGAGATTTGAAAACTGAAACCCCCACAGGTCATTTGAGTCGATAGAAAACACAGTTGTCGGATTGAATGCGTTCGAAGTGTGCGTCCAGTCCCATGGTGGTTTCTGCAGCGCCCAGAAACAGAACTCCCTGGGGAGCCATTACCTTGCGAATGTTTTCAAGAATCATGCGATTTGTCTCAGGTGCAAAATAGATCAGCACGTTTCGCAGGAACACGATGTCCATACGAGGCATGGCTGGCCAGCGTTCAATCAGATTCAGCGTGGTAAATGTCGCCATGTTTCGAATTTCAGGACACAACTCCCACAGCGTTCCCTGGCGTTGAAAGTGCTTCACGAGCAGTGCGGCAGGCAGGCCTCGGTTAACCTCGATCTGCAAAAATTTCGCCGCTTTGGCTTTGGCGAGTACCTCGTCCGAGAGATCGGTGCCAATCAATTGCACTTTCCAGGAGGCCCGCTCGGGGAAGTGTTCACGAATATGCATCGCCACCGAATAGATTTCCTGTCCGGTCGAGCAGGCTGCGGACCAGATGTTCAGCGACTTCAAAGCTGCGTTTTTCGTGCGGATCGCCGGGAGCACAGTCTTTCGCAGAGCTTCAAACGGATGAAGGTCGCGGAAGAAGCTGGTTTCGTTGGTTGTCATGGCTTCAACAAGCTGCGATTCCAATCCCAGACTGCGTTTGGCTTTGACTGCCTGGATCAGTTCATCAATGCTCGCGAATCCGTTCTGCTTCGCTAGTGGAGCAAGGCGAGTTTCAATCAGATAGGTCTTGCTGTTGTCAAGTTCAATTGCCGATCGATTGCGGACTGTCGTGCAGACGTAGGAAATGGCTTCTGGTGTCAGTGTGGAGGTGGTCATGAGACTCTTTCACTGACATGTGCTGTATGACGCGCGATGGCCACACGACGCAGTAGTTCACCTGCGATGGCCTGAAGTGGAACAACCTTGCTGGCCAGACCGGCTTCTGCCACGGCCCGAGGCATTCCCCAGACGACCGACGACTCTTCATCCTGAGCGATCACTGTCCCGCCTGCCTGAACGATACTTTCTGCGCCGCGCCTGCCATCCTGTCCCATTCCTGTCAGGACGACGGCGCAGAGGCCAGGGCCAAACACTTTGGCCGCAGAACGAAACAGGACATCGACGGCCGGGCGACACGAATTCTCTGGTGATCCCTGATTCAGAACGGTCTTGATCGAAACTCCCTGGCGTTGAATCTCCAGATGAAAATCACCTGGCGCGATGAGGACGTCACCTGCTCGAAGAGTTTCCCCGGCTGACGCCTCCCTGACTTCCAGTGCGCATTCCTGTTTCAGTCGGTTGGCCAGATGGCGCGTAAACACAGGCGGCATGTGCTGCACGATGACAATCGGAACCGGAAAATCCGCTGGCAGCCTTTTGATCACCGTCGTCAATGCCTGAGGTCCTCCAGTGGATGCTCCAATCACAACTGCATCACACCGATGCACGCGGTTGATCGGCCGCACGGATGTCAGCTTCGACGTGGATGATGCAGGTCTGGCGGCAATCGCAGCCGACATGTAAAAAGGGCACAGCGCTTTGATTTTTGGAATCAACTGGACTCGGACCGATTCCATCCCGGCCGCTACACTGCCGACGTTCGCGGGCTTTGCAACATAGTCTGTCGCACCACGCGCGAGTGCCTCAAACATGGCAGCCGCTCCGCGTTCAGTCAACGTGCTGAACATGATGACCGGAAGTTTTGGATAGTCCTTGCGCAACAGTGGCAGCGTCGCCAGTCCATCCAGCTCGGGCATCTCGATATCGAGTGTGACCAGATCCGGATTCACCTGCGTCAGCTTTTGCAAAGCGATTCGACCGTTCGCTGCAGTGCCTACGACTTCGATTTCCGGATCCCGAGCCAGGATATCCGTGAGAAGTCGTCGGATCACGACGGAATCATCAACGATAAGTACGCGGATTTTTCGCATGAGATTTGGATGTTTCAGGTGAGGAACGGTTTCGTCATTATCGGCGAGCGGCAGGGCGTCAGCCCTCCGTGTTCTTGATCATGGTCCGAGATACACTTGACGCGAGCCGCGTGGTACACGGAGGGCTGACGC
>JAYSPO010001069.1:0-1537 GCA_043722015.1 Candidatus Kuenenia sp.
GATCGGGTGGCCGGGGCTGGACTGAGCGGAGCGAAGGAAGCCCCGGGGTTTCGGGCTAGCGCCCTCCAACCCCGGCCACCCATCAATCCATCAGTGACAGAGCACTCGTCGGAAGATTTCAGAACTCGCTGAATCTCTGCGGCAATTGGTGTCAGTTCCCGCTGCAGCTCAGCAAATGTGCGTTCGTATCGGCCGCTGAAATCCGGCCCCCAGACGGCAACCTGCTCCGGCGGGCCGAAAGCATCCGACGGAAGGTCCAGTTGTTCCAGAAGTTGTGCCAGCCGCACGCCTCGGTCGCACGGATCCATCGGAGTGTGACCAAGCAGCGCACTTGCTTCTGCGACCGAGCATGTTTCGGCCAGGTTCCATTTCAGTCGCGTAATCGCCAATTGAGCGGGGTTCATGTCCACCAGATGCAGCTGAGCCGGCAGAGATCGGGCCACCTGAATCGCCGTCTCACCTCCCGACGCAATCATAACGATGACCGGTTGTTCGGGGAGTTGCGAAATGATCTCCAGATCCAGCAGAGGGTCTTCGCGAACCTGTGCAAACGCAAGTGGCAAATGGGATGCCTGCGTGGCCCAGACGTCCGGAGAATCGCTCGGTGTGCTCACTGCGGTTTCCTGTCGACAAAGAACCAGACAAACGGGATTAACATCATCGCACTGACGATCAGGTCCACAGTAAAGTGCATTCGTAACAGGACGGTTGATCCCACCATGACGAGTGACGGAATCAGCATGATCCAGAATCGTCGGCGTTCATGCACAAAATCACAGGACAGCATCACGCCGGTCACAAATACATGCATGCTTGGAAACGAATCGTAGGACGCGGCCATGTTTGCGACCAGCGCGTCCACGAATGACGTGACCCAAAAGCCTTCAATGGGTCGATGGAAGAGTTCAGGAAACGACACACAGATCCCGGCGGCCGGCATCAGAAAGTACAATGAAAACCCAAGTCCAAACGCGATAAATAGCGGACGAGTGAAGAATCCGCGTTTGTTCGGGGGCAACCAGATCGCATGCCGCAGAAACCAAAACAGGTACAGATGATACGTCAGATAGCCGGCGCTGAGGATTTCGTTCATCCATGGTGATGCCAGTGTTTGCAGGGAGACCGCTGGACTTTCTCCGAACAATTGACGATCCCATGACAGCAATGACTCGCCGCAATCGGGCCGCTGAATCGCATCGATGATTTTTCCCGAACCGCTGTAGAGGATCCACACGGTCAGAAAGTTTGTGATCAGTCGTGCGACGCCATTCGGTTCTGTGCGACGCACGGCGACCCAGTATCCGACCAGCCAGATCACCGCAGCGACCGCAACGCAGATCACGGCAACGTTCGCCTCCATCGCCGCACTTATCAGCAATGTCACAGTGATAGCGGATCCAACACACAGAAAGATGCGTTCGGGAAGCATCGGTAAGAACCGGTACATCAATAAATCCGTGTCTTCCAGGCTGTGTCTGGGCCGTGGTTGTGCGAACGTTCAGGCAATCCCGTCGGCGGAGCGACGGGTGTACCGTAC
>JAYSPO010001070.1:0-2982 GCA_043722015.1 Candidatus Kuenenia sp.
GATTTGATGTGTTCGTTGCCGAACGCCGTCAGTTGACGAACCTGAGCAGCCGTCAATTCAGCAGAGTCGAAGTGCCCCGCCTCAATCGCCTTGATCAGCTCAAGAGCATACGCCTCGCGACTCGCCAACGTGTCGATGGCGAGACTGCGGTTACCATCTTTGAAGCCTCCCATGCGATTCAGCAGTTCTTTGGCGGTATCAGGATGATCAAAATTTCTCAGAGCTGTGATGGCCGCATCCACGACAGCTCTATCGCCGAGCAGGTTAATCAGCATCGGAACCGAATCTACATCCCGGGCCTGTGCCAGCGCCGAGATCGCCTGTTCACGGGCCACGGGATCCATATTTCCGTCGCCCGCCAGTTTTCTCAGGTCGGCAATCGCAGCACCGTCACCGAACATGACAGCCAGCGAATCAAGAGCGAGCAGCAGGTCTTTGTTTTTCGACTGACGGAACACTTTTTCGAGCTCAATCCAGTGTTCTGGCGCAGCGACTTTTGCCCGGCCCGCCAAGCCGGCTTTGAAGGCGGTCAGAAGAGTGGCTGCTCTGGCTTCTGCCTCGGCTTCACTGCCGCCACCTGCGCCGCCTGCGGCATATGCCGCAATGATTTTCAGCCCTTCCGCGGCAATATAAGGTCGGTCAGTGATCTCGTAGGCCATTCGTCGAATTGCAAAATGCAGCAGCTTTGGATTGGATTCCAATAGCGTGGGAAGCAACGGCTCCGAAGCTGCCACCGGCTCAATGCCGTACCAGGTCATTAACGTAAGCTTGTTGTCCGCTGCAATCGTTCTCGCATTTTCCTCGCAGCTCAAAATCGCTTCTGTCAGCTTGGTTCGTGAGGAATTGTCCATTTTCTGAAGGACGGAGACCAGCGACATCACTACATAGGCAGGCTGTTTAGTCGCGGCAAGTTTGAGCAATGAGTCCAGATGGGCCGACTGCCGAAGCGGAGTGCCAGCCGCCAGCTGAATGGCATGGGCGAGGACAACTGGATCGTTGGTGGAAAGAGCGGCATTTAGATGTGCCGCGTCATTGAACTCAATGGCTTCTTCAAACAACAGCGATCGTACAGACGGAGATGCGTCCGCCTCCGGAAGTGCCGTCTGCCGATCCTGCTTTTCGAGAAGCATTTCCTGAAAGAGTCTTCGGGAGTGCCGTCCGTGCCAGTCAGAATCCATCAGCTGTGCGAGTCCCAGTTCAAACGGTGGTTTTTGATGCGCGGGGTTGCCAAACACGATGCGATAAATCCGCCCGCTTGTTCGGTGAACACCGTCGTGATCGTGACACTCGCCGTTGTCGGACCAATCGGAAACGTACATTGCTCCTTCCGGCCCCATCTTGATATCGATGCCGCGAAACCATGGGTTCTTCACGATCATGAAATCCGGCTCGCGGCGGCCAACGTAGCCGCTGCCTTCGCGGTCGAGTCGATTCACGTTGATGCGGCGACCGTGGGTATTACACATGAAGATCTTGCCAAAGTACTCCTTCGGGAAATTGTCGCCTTGGTAGATCAACGCACCGACGTGAGAATGCCCGCCTCCACGGTCGTTGGCAACTCCGTCGCGGCTTTCATTCCATTTGGTCTTTGTGTCCCAGTGATAGTGGTCAGCCGTCATGTCCATCAACTCATAGCTGTGTGGATTGAAGTCCTGGCCGTACATGCGCTGATAGCGGGCTCCCGGAATCACATGCCACAGATGGCCCTGCACGTTGTTCGTCATGAACCACTGGCCGTCTTCGTTGTAATCCAGTCCCCATGGATTCGTCGTGCCGTTGCAGACGACTTCGACGGTATGCTTTGTCGGATGGTATCGCCACACGCCGCAGTTCATGAAGACTCTCTCTTCTTTCGGAGTCCCCGGAACTCCTGGATACGACGTGTCCACAATTCCGTGGCGACCATAAAGCCAGCCGTCGGGACCCCAGATCAGACCGCTCACGAAGTTATGCCCGCAGTCTTTGCTCCAGCCGTCGAGCATCACAACGGGTTCGCTGTCCGGAACGTCGTCGCCGTCTTTGTCTGGAATAAAGGAAAGTGTGCCGTCATGCAGAACCCACAGACCGCCGAAGCCCCAGGTCAGACTGGTCAGCATGTAGCCTTTGTCCCAGAATACTTTTCGTGAATCGTGCTTGCCGTCGCCGTCGGTATCTTCGAGGATGATGACCCGGTCGCGCAGTTTTGTTTCGTAAGGTCCACCGCTGTAGGTGTAACATTCCGCAACCCACAATCGGCCCTTGTCGTCGAAGTCCATGCAGATTGGCTGCTGCACGTCCGGCTCACCGGCGAACAGAGTCACGTTGAATCCCGGTGGCACCTCAATCAGCTTGACCATTTCTTCCGGTGTCGGCGGATGCGAATCCGGCGGATCGGTATTGAAGGCAGCGGGAAAATCGTCGCCTTGCGCGAGTGCACAGTGATCGCCAATCCCAGGCAGCAGAGAAACGGAGAACATCAAGACGGCGAGCGAGCCAACACCAGCGAATAGATCACGAATCACGGCAATCACATCCTTTTCAAAGGCTTGATTGAGTGGAGGGAGAGACACAGGAAGGATTCGCAGTGTGGCGATTTGCTGCAGATTTGGCAACGAAGCGGCGGCGGGACGGTTCTTATGTACGATGGACATTCTTGTCCGTCGCAGGTTTCGGTTGGTCCTCCTTGCCGAGGAGGACTTCGCGGCTTGCCGCGACCGGCGACCAGACGAGGTGAAAAGAAGGGCCACGCGGCGACGTGGAGCGGATGTACGTCCCACCGCGGTTCGCCTTGCGGCGAAAGTCCTTTCCGGCAGAAAGGACCTACTGAACTCAGTCCTTCCCGGCAGCACATTGGTGGCTGGTCTACGAAGTGTCTCGATCGCAACCTCGGACATGAATGTCCAAGCTACAGGAATCGCGTTCTGGGAATCGCCAAATTGCAATTCAGGTTTTTGCCCCGTTTCGCGTACAGTTCGGTACACACGTGTTTTTCAAGCTACTACA
>JAYSPO010001071.1:0-1560 GCA_043722015.1 Candidatus Kuenenia sp.
ACCAGCAACTTCCGCATGGATGACCTCCCAGCAATCGCGTTCCTGGCGGTCAAAGCCTACGACCAGTTGGCATTAACCGAAGACGAGTAAACCTCGTCATCCCGGCGGTCACCTCATCCGTGGCCGCCACCCCTTTCTCCAGAATAACCACAACTCATAGAGGACCATGCCCAGATCGAAAGCCACAACAACCACAGAAAACACCACCAGAAAACGCTCCGCCAACAAAGAGCCCGTCATTCACGACACGTTCATCAGGGAAACGCGCGTGAACTATTTGCCCAGCGAACACACCATGTTCAAAATCGTGAATTCCGCCGATGTCGCAACCTTTGTTCGGTCGATCCTGACGGACAACAGCCGGGAACACTTCGTGGCGATGTACCTGGACAGCCTTCATCGAGTGGCTGCTTATTCGATCATTTCGATTGGAACCGCCAACATGGCCCCGGCCGCCCCGCGAGAGGTCTTTCAGCGAGCCATTCTGTCTGGAGCCATCGCCATCGTCGTGGCCCACAATCACCCTTCGGGCTCTCCGCATCCCAGTGACGACGACCGTGCCGTCACAAGGCGCCTTCATGAATCAGGCAATTTGCTGGGAATCAGACTTCTAGACCATGTGATCGTAGCCGATGTTTCGCATTATTCGTTCAGTGAACAAGGAGACTTGTGACGGGCTCATCGGGCAAACCTCGTTGTTGCCATCCAACGCGCGGCCCAGAGTTGCCATGGAGGCTTCAAGCAACGGCCCGCCAGATGGCTGCGCAATCTGTCATGCCCTTGCAAACGCTTCGCTGTCTGACGCTTACGGCGAAACGACGTGACTTGCTCACCTCATTGAAGGTTGTTTTTTTTCCATCGGCTGGCGCCTTTTTGTGAATGAAAAACAAACAACCTTCAGGATGGAGAAAACACCATGGCAATAGTACGAGTCCCCAGAAAACCAAAGAAGACGAGCAAGACGCAGGAAACGCTGAGCGCCACGACACCACGCGGGGATTCGCAAAGGCTCTCGCACCATCTCGACATCTTCCGGTCACATCTCACAACTGCCGAGGACGTCGATGAACTGGTACGTGCAATCATCTCCGAGCGAACGGCAAAGCATCTGGCAGTTTTCTACCTTGATGAAGAACACCGATTGCTGGCTTACACGATCCTGACGGTCGGGCCGCTGAGAATGGCATCGATATCACAACGAGAACTGTTTCAGAGAGCTTTCGACACAAGAGCCTCTGCAATCATGCTGGCTCATCATCATCCAGAAGGCACAGCGAATCCGATTCCGGAAAACATGGAATCGCTGAGACAATGGCGAGAAGCAGGAACGATCCTCGATATCCCCGTTCTGGACGTCGTGACTGTGACTGAACACGATTTCGTCTCATTGAAGGATCACTTGAGCCGGTCTTTCACGGAGCCACAGTGGTAGAGATCACCGCCGAAGGGCGGACTTTGCATTACAAACCATCAGGGACGACGATGGCTGGTCAGAGCCATTGTCCAGATTGATCATGCGGCACCCTGCTCACGGTCCTGCTGACGAATAAGCTTTCCGGC
>JAYSPO010001072.1:0-5904 GCA_043722015.1 Candidatus Kuenenia sp.
GGAGTTTGGGCTGGATGTTGGAAGTTCTGTACGGGACCTTGCGGACCGCACCGGTGTGTCCACCTTAACGATGTTTTCATCGGCCCTGGCTCTGCACCAGGATACCGGTGGTGATCTGATCAAGGTGTTGGAGCGACTGGCCACAGCCGTGCGAGATCGGCTGCACTTCGTCGCCCGGCAGCGAGCTGCGACCGTGGCCAGTCGCTGGGGCGCGGCCATGATGGTGATCATCCCGTTTATCGTGATGATGATTTATACGGTGTGGTATCCGGACTATCTGGTCCGTCTTACGGATTCCTATGCGGGCAGGATTTCACTGTGGCTTGGCATCACGGGACTTCTGACCGGCAGCTTCTTCGTGTATCGGATTCTGGCGAGAAGTGCGAGGTTCTGATGCCGCCGCAGGCGGTTTCAGACTTTGACAGACATCCCTGGATGTCTGGTATATGTTGAGTCCATCGTCTTAGAGAAATTTCAGACCTGACCGCGTCGAAACGACCGATGCCGCAGCGACTGTGGAGCAGATTTTATGTACTTCATCTGGTTTCTTGCAGCGGCTGGTGTTCTGGCCGTTGGCCTTGCTCTGAAGAAGCTGTTCTTTCCCGCCGAAAAGCGGATCCTCAGTCCTTTTCAGCAGTCACGCCCGGTTCCCGATCTGCGTTCTGCACCGGATCTTGCGGCGCAGGAAAAAGTGCAGTCAGGACTGTTGAAACTGGCGAACACACCCGACAGCGAATTCACTCCGGCGGCGCATAAAGTCGGTCTGCAGGCGCATGCGTTTGCTTCGCAGCGAAGTCTCGAACCTGCTTTCACAACGGCAGTCGGTGGAGGCAACTCCGCGAAGAATGCAGTAAATCAGGGCGTGAACCGAATTTCGACATGGGGCGATCGCCGCTTGTTCTCGGAGTTTCGTGGCATTCTTTCCAATGACACTGATCCGAAGAATCAGATCGTACCGGAAGATCTTCCGATGCGGGATGGCGAAATGTTTTTCGGACGTATCACACCGGCGGTGGCTCAACTGCTTCCCGAATCTGCTGCGCGCCGTGAAGTGCAGAGAAAAAACCTGATGGGTGCCGGATACCTCTCTCGCGCTTCGTGGATCAATCTGACCGCAATCCGGTTTGTGCTGGCGTTTCTTTCCATCGTGCTCGTCGGCTACTTTCTGATTGTGCTCCCACCCGCTGCGGAACCATGGCTGGTCGCGATGCTGGTCATTGCCCCGCTTCTGGCATGGGCGATTCCGCCTCTGATCGTGTCCTTCAGAGCATCGGAACGCAAAATCGATATCGAGCGCGGACTGCCGGACGTGCTGGACATGATGAACATGGGCGTGAGTCAGGGGCTGACCGTCCCGCAGTCGCTCAAACGCATCAGCCGGGAAATTGGCAGCGTGCATCCGGCGCTGGCAGAAGAACTGCAACTGGTCAATCAGCAGGCGGAAGTCGGCAGCATGCCGCAGGCACTCCGTAACTTCAGCCAGCGGATTGATTCGTCTGAAGTGAATTCATTTACGTCGTTACTGATTCAGTCAGAAGTCACCGGCACCAGCATTTCCCGATCGCTGACGGAATACAGCGACGGCATTCGCAGCTCGTTGAAAGAACGCGCTGATGCACGAGCGAATCTGGCATCATTTCAACTGCTGTTTCCTGTCGCGTTGTGTCTTATGCCGTCCGTGTTTCTGTTCCTGCTGGGCCCGGCGATTGTCCAGTTCTCCGACTTCTACGACAACCAGGCACAGCAGCTTCAGCAAAGCCGTCAGGACGCCATCCGCAGCCTCGACCAGGCCCCGACCCTCGACTACAGCCGCGCTACCGGCCAGCTGAACCAGCAATAACATCCGCGTCATCGGCTTGCGAAAACAGTCGCGCGAATCGCGCGAATCGCGCTCCGCCCCGGCGAGCGGCATGCGTCAGCGTGCCGGTACACGGCGATTCCGATGTCTGGCGTCACGCGCGATCGTTGTTTCCGGAACACCCGGCGACGAACTGCGGGCGCTCCATTTTGCTGTCATTTGTTCGGTTCGACAGCAAGGCCGAACGTCTCGGCGACCAACGTCGACAGCCGACCGCATGAATGCTCAATATCGCCACAACGTATTTGTTTACAAACACTTACAAAGATTCATCCAGTAAGATAAGATCTCTTTACTTTAATAAGACAATGGTGCGATATCTTAGCGGGAGGGGGAAATGTCAGAATGGCGTTTCTATGGGCGATCCACGGAACTCGATGCGCTCACGGGCATCTTGAATCGTCGTCGCTGGTTTTTTGCCAAGATTACGGGCCGCCGTCGCATCGGGAAAACCACGCTTGTTCAAAGAGCGATCGCCGCTCGGGGTTCAACACCGCTGGTCTACGTCCAAATCCCGGATTCCGGCGATGCAGGCGTCCTGTCAACCTTTGTTGACGCGCTGGCAACGTTTGGAATTTCAGCCGAGCACTTTCCTCGGCCTCGTTCGCTCAGTGACATGGCCGGGACAATCGAAGCGATGGTCCGGGCCGGGATTGTCGTCATCCTTGACGAGTTTCAGTATTTCGTGAGTCATGCACTTGCCGAATTCTGTTCCTACCTGCAAGCCTCCGTCGATCGACTGGCTGCCGAGCTTAACCGGGATAGTGGCGGTCTGATCGTGCTCGGATCGATCCAGACCGAAATGTCAGCGTTGCTGAATGACCGCACCGCTCCACTCTACAACCGAGTCACCGATGTGCTGGACCTGGTTCATTGGGACATCGGTTCCGTAATGGCGGTGCTGAGAGATCACACGGATGCGGCACCGGAACGGCTGTTGAGCCTCTGGACTTTGTTCGAAGGTGTCCCAAAATTTTACCGTGATTGCTGGGAACAGGGAGTTATCGACAAGTCGCCGGAGGAAGTCCTGCAGAAGCTCTTTTTCGGCAGTTCTTCGCCCCTGCGAACTGAAGCCGATAACGGGTTCCTTCGTGAGCTGCGTGGACGCTACGACACCGTGCTCAAATTTGTGGCTCGCCACCCCGGCAGCAGCCACGGCGACCTCGTGCAGGCGATACGTCAGGCCAGCGGTGACAGCACCAGTCAGATCGGCGGCTATCTGCAAACACTCAGCGGTTCCTATCGGCTGATCGAATCCAGGCTGCCGATCTTTGCGAAGCCAACCGCACGCCGCCGTCGCTACTACCTGAGCGACAATTTTCTGGAATCGTGGCTCGCTGCAATTGCTCCTTCCGTTGCTGCCCGGGAGTTTCGCCCTTTGCCTCAATTAATCGCCGAAGCGACCGAACGCCTTCAAACCGTTGAAGGGAAAGGGCTCGAAAAACTTGCCGGGCAGCTCTACGAAGAGCGCAGCCGTAAAGGGCTTGGTGATTTTCCGCTGACCACCCGCATCCTTGGGTACTGGGACAAAAACGACACCGAGATCGACCTTGTCGCCGTGAACGAAACCGATCGTCGTCTGCGTTTCGGTACATGCAAACGATCACCGGAAAAGTTGATTGCGGATATCAACAATTTCAAAGGCCACACCGACCGTTTTCTTGAGACGTTTCGAGAGTATCAGACCTGGCAGATCGACCTCGTCGCCATTGCTCCACGATTGGAACCTGAACAACGCAGGATTTTGGAGCGTCACCACATCATTCCACAGGATCTCGTAAATCTCACGGAGGGGTTGGAATAAGATCGAGCTGAAAAAAGCTCCCGTCACTCAGCGTTCTGCTGGCCTTCACGATGCTTCTCATCAATTTTGGATGTCCCTGGAAATCCCTTCAACTGGGTTGTTCAATCCAGATACAACTGCGAAGGTCGATCGAATCGCACGACTTCTGTTCCAAACTGGATCTGCATGCCAGGACTTAGCGGAGTCAAAGAGCGTGGGCCGAGTGGTTCATGGTCGATGCTGATCGGGCCGCCGCCGGGCAGTGGTTCCAGCCAGAAAGATCGGTCCATATGAAGCAATCGGGCTCGACTTTGTGGGCCGCTTTCTTTGAGAACAACTGCCGATTGCACCGGCGAACCGCCAATCAACACTTCTCGCAGCAGCACCACATATGATTCTTCACCTGCCAGATTCTCTGCCCGATCAAAGCGAATCGCGTTGAGCCGCAGGTCCAGTGCTTCCCGTGCGATTCGTGACAACCGCCCACCGACTAACTCGCAATAAAGTTCATCCCAGTATTCGAGTTCCTCTCGATCCTCCCGGCGATCGAGTGCCAGCATCAGCATTTCCAGCTTAAACTGTTTGGGAACAATTCCGGTCACGCCGAGATCAATATGCGTCACATCCCCTGCACGCAGAGTCGATACAACCTGACGATCTCGAAGCACTGAATAGTTAACCTCAATCCCGCTTTGGGATTCATCCCGAATCTCGACACCATCAGGGATCAGCTCGATCAGAAAATGCGTCCGGGAAATATTGCGGGAATGATCGTCATTCTCATCACTGCGTGGAAGGAACCGCAGCACAACGTCATTATCCCGACTGCGTCCGAAAGTGATGCGAGGACGTGTCATCACCAGAGTGCGTCGCCCATCTTCAAAAAAGAAGCCCGCCGCATCCAGATAGGTTCGCTGTGTCAACGTGGATGAAACGGCTGGCAAGCGGGACTGCTTCTCCGTGTTTACCTTCAGCTGGTACTCAAACGTCGTCGTGGGCTTCACTGATGCTTTTGCTTCCGTATCAGTCGGACCGGCGATCGCATTCTGCAGATTGATGACGCTGTCCTGACCACCTTTCAAAATGACCTTTGAAAACTGTTTCAGGTTATACCCTTGAAGATTGACCATGGATTGCCCGTCGCCGTCAATCTCCAGCACTCCGCCCTCATCCGCACCGGCGTGCGGTACGTTGAGACGGATTCGGCAACGATAGAATCGTGGCAGTTCCGGTGGCACGTCACGAAACGCAACTTCGACATGAATAAGATATTGTCCGGGCCTGCAGTCCAGTCCGTCTGATGTCATGCGGAACGGGACGTGAAACGTCCAGAGTCCAGGCTCATCTTCCTGAGGCCGTCGCAGGGGATCCTGAGGATTATGGTCAAGGTCGCGATCGACGCTGATCTGCAGTTCCGGCTTTGACGCATATTTGGGACACAACAAGCTGAATTCCGGACGGACCTGATTTCCCACGCGCGGCAGTTCACCCCAATCAACCAGCAGGCGAGGAGCCACATCCTTGCCGCTGCCAGATGACTGCAACTCAGCACGGAATTGCGTCAGGACTTCATCAGCTACGGCGCCAGGAATACCGGCTGACGCAGCCACCGCCTGGACCTGCGTTTCAATCTCGATCAGAGACGCAGAAGCTCCCAACTGTGACTTCACGATGTTGTACAGAATTCCTGCGGGACCCTGAGTGTCCATATTGATTCTCCAAATTGCACTGCGAATCGTTTTACGCTGTGAGCGGAATGGCGCTAGCCTCCGGTGTGGTTCTTCAATTTTTTCGAACAGTTACCGGACGCTAGCGAGTTGTTGATTTAATCATGTGGATGAGTTTTCGTTTAACGGCAAGCCGCAGGCGACAGTTACTGCTTGCGCCGACGCCTGCGGCTTGCCGTTAAACGATTAAATCAACAGACCACTAGCGCGTTACCGCTCAGTTAAGACAAGTGCAATTGGGCCGGTGCCGTGTCGCCCATGCGTCTGCTGTGCTTCAAATGAAATGCCTTTGTCAGGTCGGTGGAGGACCGGGAGGGCCTCCATTGAAAAAGGCCGTCAACTGTGGCATCTGACCGGCCGTCACCCAGTTCGGCAACCCCGTCTTCCAGACCATTGTTGCTGCATTCACTTGTCCGTTCTGGATGTACTGCTGCACTTGAGCAAGTTGCAGCGGAGGCGACTGTTGCCCGTTAAGCGATACGCACCACGTTTCCGAGACCTGCATCGGTGGAGGAGCTCCCCACGGTTGGGCAGCC
>JAYSPO010001073.1:0-4037 GCA_043722015.1 Candidatus Kuenenia sp.
TAGCGCGACTCTTCAGCCTGGAACTCGCCATCGTGCGTCAGGAACGACAACGTCTTGAAATCCCGCCATTTGGTCGAGTCAACTGGACTCCGGATAAAATCAAACTGCTCGGCAGCATGTCCGATAAAAAAGTCGCGAGGAAGCTGGGGGTTGTAGCGACAACTATTTATTCGAAACGCATGCGGCTGGTGATCCCGGCCTTTGGCCCTTCTTTTCAGGAAGCACGACACGTCTGGAGTGCCCGCGAAATCAAGAGACTTGGCACGATTCCAGACGCCGACTCGCAGCGATGTTCGGAGTGAGTACGGATACTGTGGCTGCGAAACGGAGGTCAATGGGAATTGCTTCAACGGGGAAGCCGTACGAAATTCGTAAACCGTGGACGGACGCCGACCTGAATATGCTCGGACGTTTTCCAGACACGCATGTTGCAACGGTTACGAAACGTGGCAGACGGCACGTCCGCAGTAAACGCGAGTCGCTGGGAATCGCCCCTTTTCAGAAACAATTCATTGAGCCCTGGACCAAAAAGATGATCCAGCGGCTTGGCAAAGCACCCGACCCCGACATTGCCAAAGAACTTGGCGTTGCCATTAAGACGGTTTCGCTGAAACGAGCCAGATTGGGAATTCCAGCGTTCGGGTGAAGACATGTCTAATCCAGCGTGGCCTGTTCGCCCGTGCGGAGAATCTCAACGACTTCGGCCGGGGTATGGACGGTGCGGAGGCGTTCGGGGATGAATTCGCTTTCATCCAGCAGCGTCGCAATGATTGCCTGAAGTCGTTGATGCACGCGCGGCTGGCCCATCGGGGTTAACAGCACGAACAGCAGATGAGCGCGTTCGATCGTACCGCGATACGGGATGCCCTTCTCCGATCGAATCACCAGCACGACTGCTTTCTGCAGACCCGGCAAACGTGCATGAGGCATCCCGAGATGACGGCCAAGGTACGTCTCAATCAATCGCTCTCGTTCCTCTACGGCCCGAATAATCTGGTCGGCAGGGACGGGCAGCGACTCGCTTTTCATGCGGGACAAAGCAATGCGCACGGCTTCGATCGTACTCTCCGCTTCGATATGCAGATGCACTCGATCTTCGAGCAATGCGTCCGACAAGTGAATCGGCTCTTCGTCTTCAAATTCATCACGGATTGTCCCGACGATTTCTTCAATCACATCTTCCAGCGTCAGGTAACCTGTCCAGATACCCTTTGCATCTTTCACAATTGCGGCATGGATGCGCTTCTTCTGCATTTCAGCCAGCACAGATTCCAGCAGGGCTGTCTCGGAGACGGTCAGCAATGGCCGCAGCAATGGCTTCAGATCGTTTCCATGTTCGCCGGCAAACAACACGTCTTTCAGATGCACGCTGCCGATCGGATTCGTATTGCCTTCATCCAGCAGCGGGTAACGACTGAATCGATAACGCCTTGCAATCTGAAGATTTTCCTCCCATGTATTCTGTGCCGACATGCAACGTACCTGAGAACGGGGTCGCATCGCATCTCGCACAACGAGTTCGCCCAGGTCGAAGACATTTTCCAGAAACAGCAGACGCCGAAAAGTCATCATGCCGGTGGATTGAGACTGATTCAGCAGAATGCGGAGTTCGTCTTCGCTGTGAGTTTCATGGTGCTTCGAACCACCGAGTCCCATCAGCCTGAGCAGTACGTTAGCCGAACCATTAAGAACCCACAGCGGGATGACGAACAACGTGCGTACAACTCGAAGCGGTGCCGCAGTCAGCAATGCTGATCGATCGGTGCGCCGAATGGCCATAGATTTTGGAATGAGTTCACCGATGAGCGTATGCAGATAGCTGGCCAGCAACAATCCCAGCCCGGTCGCGATGGCATGAGTCGTCAGAAACTTGACATCGCTGTTTTCCGGAAAGAGTCCCGTCCAACTCAGGATCGGTTCAATGAGCTTGACCAGGGACGGTTCGGCGACGAACCCAAGTCCAATCGATGTGAAGGTGATCCCCACCTGGCAGACGGACAAATATTCGTCGAGCTTGTCCTGAACGTGTTTCGCCGCTACCGCGCCGCGAACACCGTCGTCCATCAATTCACGGAGTCTGGAAGGCCGCATCTTAACCGCTGCAAACTCTGCCAGCACAAAAAAACCATTGATCAGAATCAGCAGGATCGCCAGAAACAAATAAAGGATCACCATTTCCAAATGTGCCTCGTGATGGAAAACTCTTGGAAAAGGGGTCAGGAACCAATAGCCAAATGGCCCAACGGGTGCTTCGCACTATTGGTTCGCTGACCCCTTTTCCAAACTCGTAGCTGCCTACAGTTTAGCCAGTGCCCGTTCCAGTTACCAACGGCTGAGAAATCCAGACTGGTTTTCCACATGTCGCTGCCACTCGCGTGCAATTGGAACAGCGAATGCGTAAAACCATTGTGGTGGCAATAATCACGAAAATTTGCCACCAAGTGCTCTGGAACAGAGCACTTGTGCTCATTAAAACAGCAGCCGATTCCTGATCGTTCGGCTGACGGGAGCGAAACGGGCAAGTGTCTTATGGTTGCCAGTGTCTGGCGACACCCGGTGAGTTCCTGCAGGGATGCGGCTTCCATCGCGGGAAGCAGAGCAAGTTGGGCCACAGATTCCGTCACGATTTCTCGTGTGATGTGATTACAGTGGATGCCCAGTAATTCCGCGAATCTACAGATTTTTCCGGGAGGATAGACAGAGCATGTCGAAAGTAAAGTTGGAGTACATTTGGCTCGATGGCAGCAAACCCACGCAAGGGCTGCGAGCTAAAACGAAAGTGGTGAAGGATTTTGGTGGTACCCTTGAAGAATGCCCGATCTGGTGCTTCGATGGAAGTTCCACGAATCAGGCTCCGGGCGGCTCTTCGGACTGTCTGCTCCAGCCGGTCGCGATCCTGCCGGACCCCGGTCGGATGGATGCCTTCCTCGTGATGACGGAAGTGCTGAACGCCGATAGTTCCGTGCATGAATCGAATGGTCGAGCCACGATTGAAGACGATGGCGATTTCTGGTTTGGTTTCGAACAGGAATACTTCCTGTGGGAGCGCGAAACAAATCTGCCGCTGGGATTCCCCGTTGGCGGTTACCCTGCGCCACAGGGACCGTACTACTGTTCGGTCGGTGCGAAAAACGCCTTTGGTCGCGAACTGATCGAAGAGCATCTGGATCTGTGTATTCAGGCTGGCATCAATATCGAAGGCATCAATGCCGAAGTGGCCACTGGTCAGTGGGAATTCCAGGTCTTCGCGAAAGGCGCAAAACGCGCAGGGGACGAAGTCTGGCTTGCCAGGTATCTGCTGGAACGTACGGCCGAGAAATACAACCTTTCCATCAACTGGCACTGCAAACCACTGGGTGATACCGATTGGAACGGCTCCGGCATGCACGCCAACTTTTCAAATACCGAGCTCCGCACTTGTGGCAAGAAGGAAACCTACGAAGCGATCTGCAATGCGTTCGCGCCACGTATCAAAGAACACATCGCGGTGTACGGTGCTGACAATCACCTGCGTTTGACGGGTAAACATGAAACGCAGACGATCGACAAGTTCAGCTTCGGTGTATCCGATCGCGGTGCTTCGATTCGCATTCCGATCGCCACCGTGCAGAATGGCTGGAAGGGCTGGTTGGAAGATCGTCGTCCTGCCTCCAACGCCGATCCATACAAGGTTGCTGCGGAAATCATCCGGACTGTCAAGTCCGTGAAAGTCTGAACGAAGCCAGGCTTGGAAAAGGGGTCAGGAACCAATAGCCAAATGGGCCAACGGGTGCTTCGCACTATTGGTTCCTGACCCCTTTTCCAGGCGAAGCCAGTCATCCCGAATCGCCTCGGTTCGTCCGAAACGTGGACGGATGGCTGGATTGGGAGTCACTGCTGATCGTGGGGAGTAATCCCCGCGATCAATCCTCCCGGGCTGTCCAGTGGCAACACTGGACAGCCTTTTTTTGTTGACCTTTCAGGTATCTGAAAAGGGGTCTGTAGGCCGGACCAAGCGCAGCGCCGTTCCGGCAATTGCCAGACACCTGCCGGAACGG
>JAYSPO010001074.1:0-5743 GCA_043722015.1 Candidatus Kuenenia sp.
ATTCGCGGGGGGCGAGCGAAGCGCTCGCCCCCCGCCACCCCGCCACTCGGCGGCTATGCCCAACCTAACTCATCACAATACTGAAGTCCCATGTTTCTATACCGTCATCTGAATCGTCAGTGGGCCGAAGAGTTTCGGGATAATGGGATATTGCGAATCTGTCCGCTCACGGAATACCGGTCGATTCCCGACATTCGTCAGGATCGTACTGAAGGGATAGCCATTACATCCATTGAGGCGGCGATAGACTTCAAGCGTGAGCAGTCGAAAGAGATATTGGGCTTAGACACGAACATCAATAAAACCGGAGGCACGCTCAATATCCACTATGACCTTCCAAATGGTTACCTGCTGTCGATGTCCACCAAACGCACTTCAGACATCATACGACGGTTCGGATGCGACGCCTACTTCACAATTTACAATCCGATTGGTTTCAAGGCAGCACTTCTGCGAGCCATCTCCGAGGTGTGCCCGGTGCTGTTCGCAAGTGATGGCCAGGTCAAGTACGTTAAGGACAAGGTGCAGTATCTGAGAACGTTGGAAGATTTGCTTCGAAGCCCGCCGTCTCAGCGATCAATAGACGATTACTTCATAAAGCCTAAAGACGCGTATGCCGACGAAGATGAGTATCGTTTCGTTTTTGTGGTCGGCCCTGGCCAAGCTGAGAAACCCCTGTTTCTCAAGCTCACTCAGATTGAGGTCCGCGACTGTTGTTCATTCCATTTTTCCACGTCATGACGGCGGGGGGCTCTGCATTGTCGAATTTGGCAAAGCGGAGAACGTGCCGCAGTTTCGGAGAAACAGTGCAGATGTCGTGTCAACGGCAGGGTGTCGAGGGAATTCCGGCACTGCGGAAGTCCCCGTGTGTTGAAGCTCAATTCGGGTGCCACTGGCGGCAGCTTTGAGCCGCCAGTGCTTTGAAGACACTGGCAAGTGAAGCCGCTTGCCAGTCAGTGGTACGCGATGAAATAAACCGTACGACTGCGATCTAGTCAAACGCATAGGATTGACGTGTTCATTTTCGGGGATCATGACGAATGCTGACTTCGCTGCAACTGAAAAACTTCAAGCCGTTTGAGTCATCGGGTCCAATTCGATTGGCACCAATCACGTTGGTTTATGGCCCTAACTCAGGTGGCAAGAGTTCGTTGATTCAATCATTGCTTCTGTTGAAGCAAACATTGACCCCCAATGGCGACTCCGTCTTGGTAACGCGTGGCCAGCAAGTGGACTTGGGAAGCTATCGGTCGTTGATTCACCGGCATGACCTAGCCAGGAGGCTCGAAATATCGGCCAACTTTGACGGTTGCGAATTTGAGCGAGTGACAGGGCAGCCATTGGGAATGATGCATCCTTCACCCGACTTCAAAAGAAGCGTTAGGCTTTGCTACCACTGGGTTGGGGGCGACTCTGATGGTTTTGCCGCGCTAGATGAGGTTGAGTACAGGTTGCTGAATTCGGATGAAGAGAAGTTGGCTGTGCGGTTAAAACGCATGCGTTCTTCCACAGCGGAGGATGATTGGGAAGATCCATGCACGTTTGAAATATGCGACGATGCCAGCAGTAATTCGCTCTCCCGGTATCTCTTGGATTGCGAACATGGACGCCGGGATCGTTTAGCCAGACGGAATCCTGCGCCGGGCGCGCTTCGAGAACCGGACATGGATTTTGAAATGGCGCGGGATTTGATTTCACGTGTTCGCATTCTTGAGCGGAATGGCTTGCCATTTCGCATACGGCCGCCTCGCGATCAGATCGCCTTGTATCGTCAAATGCGGCCATTTTTCGAGGTACTCGGTTCTGTCTCCTCCGAACTCGCGAACCTGCTGCATTCGCTTTCGTACCTCGGGCCACTTCGGTCACATCCTGCCCGCCATTACGTCACCGTGAGTTCACCACACAGTTCGGTAGGCAGTGAAGGCGAGAACGCTCCGCAGATTTTGCACCGGCGAGCGTTTGCAGTCAAATTGGTCAATCAATGGTTCCGTTCGTTCGAGATTCCATACGAGCTGTGTATCGACCGCATGGGAAATGAGGTAACTGGCAGCATCATTTCGATAGTTTTGAAAGACCAACGAACTCAAGTGGCTGTTGCCTCGTCCGATGTCGGTTTCGGGATCGGTCAGCTCCTTCCCATTCTCGTCGAGGGCATCGTTTCATTCGGCAAGTTGCTCTGTGTCGAGCAACCCGAAATTCATCTGCATCCTCGGCTGCAAGCCCACTTGGCGGACTTTTTCATTGGAACGACGGGGTTGGGTGAGCACGCTCTCCCCAGGCAAAACGGTAATCGGTTGGGCCCTACGAATCAGTGGATCGTCGAGACGCACAGCGAGACGCTGATGCTGCGACTCCAACGACGCATTCGCGAGAAGGTTATCCGTCCACAGGATGTGTCCGTCATCTATGTTGATTCCGGTGACTCGGGCAGTTACGCAACAGAGCTGCGACTCGATGACCACGGAGGGTTCATTGATGAATGGCCGGATGGATTCTTTGAAGAGGACGTTCGCGAACTCTTCGGGGAGAGTCTGTAAATGCTCATTGAATTCGCAATCGATCCCTCGGCGTTGAAGGCGTTGGGTGGACCACTGTGGCTGACGACGGACGCCCATGAGAGATGCATCCGATATGGACTGCGGTACGGCATCTTGATTCACTCCGGTTCCGAGTTAGTGAACTCGGACATCTGGAAAGCAGTCGAGGGACTACCACAGCAGCAAAAGACCCTCTGGCAGACTGCATTCAAGAAGATGCGCACTCGCAAAGGACCGGATGGATGGCTCGGCCTGAGTCATGAGGATTCTCTCGAAGGCATTCAACATCTTTGCGCTGATGTTCGAGTGGCATGCTTGGAAGAGACGAGAGCGTTAATCGTTGGCATGCCTGAAAATGAATCCATTTTTCGAGTTCCGCCCGACGGACCCGAAATAGTACGCTTGTCCTCGATTGACCACGCCACGTCCTTCAAAGAGGCGGAGGCAGCAAGTGGTCAACCTATCCCTGAAGGTTTGAAGATCAGTGAACTTTGGAAGGTCCGGTTTAGTGATATCGCCGCCATTAGCCGCAACATTTCGATTATCGACCGTTACTCGGTGGAGAACCTCAATAACCAGAAGCTTGGATTGCAGCGGCTACTCAAAGAAATCGATGGGTCGGCAAGCGGTGCCAAGGTCAGCATCTTCTCGGCTCTCAAAGATTTTTCGGCTGTCGATTTGGAACGCTTGGTTAGGAGCATTTCGCTCGGCCGGGGTGGGGTCAGCGAAATAGAAGTTTTCCTTGTTTTGGATCGCGACTTCGGACAACAAGCTCATGATCGTTTTCTGCGATTTGGAGACGACGTGTTTGAAATTGGAATTGGTGTCGAAGTTTTTGATGGTTCCAAGGTGCGAAGACAGTCGCTTTTCAGTTTCAAGATGCAAGGCACCCTCCACAAGTCCACGGAGAAGTCGCTCAAGCAAAAAGCAGTGCATACCTTTCGCCATTCACCCCGATGATGTTCCGCCCCAATTTGCCGCAGGGTGGTCCAGCTTGCTCCTCTTTAGACTGGGGACAAGGTAACAGGTTGAAGGGGACGAAAACTGATTCAGGAGGCCAACCTCATGACGGTCTTGGGACATGTTCATAACGGGGCCATTGTGCTCGACCAACCGCTGCAAGTTCCCGAGGGGACTGTGGCGCGCATCGAGTTGTTCACCTCGAACCAAAGTGGGGCAACACCGTCTCAGCCACGGCAGGGGGGACAATGGAAGGGGCGGGTCGTGATCGCTCCCGATTTTGATTTCCTGCCGGATGACATCCAAGAAGCGCTCGGGATGCAGGACTCGTGAAGCTGCGAACCGCGTCTTGTTGCCAGTGCCTCCCCGGTGCTAGATTCAGCCCATGACCACAATTATTGAAATCGAAGCCGCGATTGAAAAACTGCCCGCTCCTCAAATGGATGAGCTGGCGGGGTGGCTGGAGGTATTGCGCGTGCGTCGTGCCACGCCGCCGCCGGTGGAGAACTGGCTGCAGCGTGCGCGAGGGGCGGCTCGTCCAGGCGCGACGACAGCGAGTGTCATGGACCTCACGCGCGGTGAAGAATGAGCGGGTTTCTCTTCGACACGAACGTGCTGCTCGACATCGCGACGGCCGATCCGATCTGGCTGTCGTGGTCGGAAACTCAGCCTCGTCGGGCCGGTTCTATCAGCCGAATATGACGAAAACCAAGATTAGCCGATGAAACCGGCCCTGCAAATTTGAGCCTGTCGTTCGACAACAAGGGTCAGCAATGCTCTCCGTGTACATCGAGACTTCCGTTGTCAGTTACTTGAAGCAACGTCCGGCGGCTCATGTTGTCGCGGCTGCGCGTCAGCTACTCACGCGGCGATGGTGGGACGAAGAGCGAACCAAGTACGAACTGGTCACCTCGCAGTATGTGATCGACGAAGCGTCTCTTGGCGACCCGGCACTCGCAGGAGAGCGGATCGCGTTTCTTCAAGACTTGCCGTTGCTCGCGTTGGATGCCGAAATTCAGAAGATCGCGGATGAAATCATGGCGCGTGCCATCCTTCCCAAGAAGGCGCAGTTCGATGCCCTGCACATCGCGATCGCTGCGTACCATCGGGTAGACTACCTGCTGACGTGGAACTGTACGCACATTGCCAATGCTCGAATCCTGCCGAGAATCCATGCGGTTTTGAACGACCTCGGCCAATTCATTCCACTCATCTGCACTCCCGAAGAAATGGTGGACGATGACACTTAACCCCTCCCATAGCGATTCGACCATCCGAGACATTCACGCGATTCGTGAACAACTCTCGGACAAATTCCACGGCGACATGGCGGCCATTTTGGAGGACGCCCGTCAACGCCAACAGGCATCCGGTCGGCGTATTCTTCAGCGTGGCGAACTGTCGAACACAGCAGCCCTTTCCCGCGATGGATTGGGCGTTTCTTCTGTAGGCAGTCCATTGCCGGTCGCCTGATTCTCACTTTTGTCGGTCACGTCATGCTTGGTTTTTGGGTGCGGAGAAAAGCATGGTTGGTTCGATTGTTCGCAGCGTGTTGGCCGTCATCGCGGGCCTTGTGGCTGCGATGTTCTTTATCGTGGGCACCGAGGCCGTGTGGGCGGTTGTCTATCCGCCTGCTCCCGGCGTCGATCTCCACGACATGGAGGCTTGCAAGGCTCACATTGCTCAACTTCCGGCGGATGCCTACGTGATCGCGGCGGTCGGATGGGGGCTGGCCGTGCTGGCAGGGTCATGGGTGGCGACGCGAGTGGGGGCAGGAAAGCATCCTGCACACGGCATCGTGGTCAGTTTGATTCTGTCGGCGGCTGCCCTCATGAACATGCTCATGCTGCCGTATCCGGCTTTGTTCTGGGGTCTCAACTTGGTGTTGTTTCCCGTCTGCACGTATCTGGGCACCCAGTGGGGGCGAGGCAGATCATCAGCGGTGCAGGGTGATGTGGCCGAAAGTTCAGTCGAATAGCAGACTCAACAATTCGTCGCGGGTAGTCCCGTGATGCTCGGAAACATCTCGAAGGATGGCGTTCAGCGTGCCCACCTTCAGAGCATCGTGGTCGGGAATCGTGATCTGATGTTGGCCACCGACCTCTGTCGTCAATCGCATGTGGCTGCCAGTCTGCCGCGTCACTTGATAACCCAGCTTGGCGAGAACCGCCGCCAGTTCACGTCCCGAGAGATCACGCGGTAACTTCATGAGGCGATGACCTCGTCATGCACGAAGTGCAGCCGGA
>JAYSPO010001075.1:0-4445 GCA_043722015.1 Candidatus Kuenenia sp.
GCCGTCGGCTGATCATGGCAAACTGGAATCTTGCGCCACGTCAGCACCCAGCCCTGAACAAGCGACCTGTGTGTGGAGTGCGGCGACAAGTCGCCGCACTCCAAATGCATGTTGCTTGTATCAGGACTGCGGTGTCTTTGCCTCCGCGGTTCGAATCACCAACAGCTTGTGGTTTTCGACGTCGTATTGGTATTCCAGTCCGGGCGACAGGACCGGCAGGTGGATGTTGTTCTCCTTAATAATACGAGTCATGAATTCGTCATACGAATTAGGGTACCGACCCTCTGATGCATTGAACAGATTGACGGCTTGATCAATGCCGAGCGCGGCGATCTTTTGCACCATGGGCTGATACGCTTCCAGCGGGCCCGTAATCGGGTTCGTGATCTTGACTTCCGGCTTAACGACTTCGTCGCCAGCGTTGGGATCGAATTCTCCGATCTTGTCGGTGGACTTCTGTTTCGGGGCTGAGGGTGGTTGAGATTCGATACAGCCTGACAGCAGGATAGCGGCAAGCAGGATTGCGAACTGCTGGTCCATGACATTGTCCTTATTTCAATATGGGATCGGCGTCCAGCCTGAAGACGGGCCGGAGAAAGACATCAATGGTGTGGGCTAAAGCGTTGTTCCTCGCTGATAAAGCCATATAAAGCCGTATCCTATCACGAACATCCGGCAAAATCATCATTCCCGGTGAAATCAGGCAAACGGACCTGGCTGCATCACTGTTACAGATACCCGTTTTGTGCGTCGAAAACGCCCGGTCCATGTTTCCAAAACTCACCAATCAATTCCATGTGGTAGGTTCTCTCAGTCCCCGATATTCCGAACGTCCGGCACGTGAGAGCCCTCAACATGGACCCCAGTCATCTTCAGGAACTAGTGACGCTCGAAGACAGTTACTGGTGGCACGTTGCCAAACGCCAGTTGGTCACGCGGCTGTTGCAGCGTTACTGTCCGCCTCCGGGACGACTTGTCGAAGGCGGAATTGGTTCCGGTCGCAATCTTGTGGAGTTCTCCGAACTGGGTTACGACGTTACCGGTTTCGATCTGATGCCGGAATCCGTGCGACATGTCCGCAATCGCGGTATTGAAGACGTTAGGGTTCACGATCTCGGTCAGCCGTGGCCAGTGGATTCGTGCTCACTTCGGGCAGTTGTGCTGCTTGACGTGCTGGAACATGTCGAAGATCCGGTCGCCGTGCTGCGTCATGCGTACGCTGGGCTGGAAGAGGGCGGTGCCGTGATTGCCACAGTGCCCGCTCATCCGTGGCTCTATAGTCGCTGGGACGAACAGCTTGGACACTTTCGCCGCTACACGACGCGAGAATTTCGGCGTCATGCAAACGAAGCGGGGTTTCGTGTTTCATTCCTGAACTACTGGAACAGTTTCACCATGCCGGCAGCCGTGGCTGTCCGCGGCTGGGAGAAACTGTTTCCAAGCCGCACGCAACCCGACTTCCCTGCCGTCTCGTCTTTCACGAACCGCGCGCTGCTCACAGCTGCGGCGGCGGAACGCTGGTGCCTGACGAACTTCGGACTTCCGACGGGACTGTCGCTCGCAGGAGTTCTGCAGAAATGAAACTTCAGACGTCTCGTATCACCCGCGATCGTTGCACGGCAAGAGTTTCCGTGGTGTTGCCGGTGTTCAATGAAGCCGCAATTCTGCAGGAACTTAATCGTCGGATCCTCACGATCCTTGAACGTACGACACCTCGCTTTGAAGTTGTTTATGTCAACGATGGTTCTTCCGATGGTTCTCGCGAGAATCTGAGCTCGCTGGCAGAACAGGATCGACGGATCGTCGTTGTTCATCTGTCACGCAACTTCGGACATCAGCCAGCCGTGCATGCCGGTCTGGAACATGCGACCGGCGACGTTGTGATCGTGATGGACTCCGATCTGCAGGACAATCCCGAAGCCATTCCCGCGTTCCTGGAGCAATGGGAACAGGGATTCGATGTCGTGTATGCTCAACGTACGAATCGCAAGGAATCATTGCCGAAGCGAGCCCTCTTTTATGGCTTTTACCGCGTGCTGAACGCAATTGCCGACAGCCCGATTCCTGCCGATGCCGGTAATTTTGGATTATTGGATCGATCGGTTGTGGATGCCGTGCTGTCGCTGCCGGAACGCGAACGTTTCTTCCCTGGACTCCGAAGCTGGGCCGGTTTTCGTCAGACCGGAATTCCTGTCGAACGCGACGCTCGGCACGATGACAACCCGCGTGTATCTCTGCGGGGATTGTTTCGACTTGCCAAGACTGCGATTTTTTCGTTCTCGTCCTTTCCGCTCAAATTTTTTTACGTGATCGCCGGTGTCTCTGCCACGATCTGCATGGGAACTTTCGGCTTTGTGTTGTGGCATCGCCTGTTTACCGGACTTGCGATACCAGGCTGGGCGTCGGTGATCATCACCGCTTCCTTTTTCGGATCACTCAACGCGCTGGGCATTTCGATTCTGGGCGAATACGTCATCCGCATCTATGATCAGGTGAGAGCCCGTCCGGTGTATGTCAAGGCTGAGACGCTGAATGTCGGCGTCGCGCGAACCTCTTATGTTCTGAACGGAACGCATTCACCTGTGGCTGAACTGAATCGTCTTGAAGAACTACTATCTGCGTTGCAGCGGGAATACTCCTCTTCGGAAAAGGAAGAGGTCTGACACGCAGGTTATTTTCTGTCCAATTTTTTTGCCGGAGTCTACTGAGCGATACCATGAAAATTACAATGATTGGAACCGGGTACGTGGGACTCGTGACCGGAACGTGCTTCGCAGAAAGCGGCAATGACGTGACGTGCCTTGACGTCGATCATCGCAAAGTTCAACTGCTTAACGACGGTGGCGTCCCGATCTACGAACCGGGACTGGAAGAACTCGTCAGACGCAACGCCGCCGCCGATCGTCTGATTTTTACCACGAGCTACGAAGATGCCATTTCCACGGCTCAATGCGTCTTCATCTGCGTGGGAACCCCGCAGGACGAATCAGGTGCTGCCGATCTGCGATATGTTCAGAGCGCGGCAGAGAACATGGCTCCTTATCTGCAACCCAACACTGTGGTTGTCTGCAAGAGCACCGTACCGGTGGGCACCAATCGCCGGGTTGCCGCATGGATCAAAGCGAAGACAGACACTCCGTTTAGTATCGCGTCCAACCCGGAGTTTCTCAAAGAAGGCGCGGCGATTGACGACTTTACAAAACCCGATCGTGTCGTCGTCGGTGTCGAAGATCCCGCTGCCGCAGAACTTCTGCTCGAATTGTACAAGCCTTTTCTACGCACCGAAAAGCCTTTCATTTCTGTCGGCATCGAAAGTGCGGAAATGATCAAGTACGCGGCCAACTGCATGCTGGCCACAAAGATCAGCTTTATCAATGAGATGGCAAATATCTGCGAATGCGTCGGGGCGGACATCAACGAAGTTCGAAAAGGGATCGGGCACGACGCGAGGATTGGCTTTTCGTTTCTGTTTCCAGGTGTGGGCTATGGAGGATCGTGCTTTCCGAAAGATGTGCGAGCCCTCGCGTCACTGGCTTCTGAATGCGGCGTTGAACCTCGGATTTTGCGAACGGTCGATGAAACGAACAACCAGCAGAAGCATGTGCTCTTTCGCAAGCTTCGGGACTACTTTGGCGGTGATCTGCACGGGCGGACGATCGCGGTCTGGGGGCTGAGCTTCAAACCTCGCACAGACGACATCCGCGAAGCTCCCGCGCTGGTACTGATTCACAGCCTGCTGGAAGCCGGTGCGATCGTGAAAGCTCACGATCCCGTCGCTCTGGAAAATGTTCGCAAGGAACTTGGCGACAGAATCACCTACTGTGAACATCACTACGACTCCTGTGAAGGTGCCGACGCGATTGCCATCGTGACGGAATGGAATGAATTCCGGAATCCGGATTTCGACTACATTAAACTGAAGATGAAGTCACCGGTCATCTTCGATGGTCGAAATCTGTACGACCGCACCAAAATGGCAGCTCGAGGTTTCTACTACTCCGGCATCGGCCTGAGTGCTTTGCCAGTTCGTCGGTAAATCCTCTCTGTCGGAGGGGACTTCACGCAGTTGAACGGAGGACCAAGCCGTCCCTGTCCCGTAGTTGAAGGCGCCTATCGAGGACCCAGTTTTTCAGCGTGTTGACAAGTCGTCATGTAGAGCTCGTGCGCGTCGGGAAACGGGTGTTGAGCTGACGTATGAAGCGAGTCAGGACGGTGAGCAGGAATGTGCGGAATCGGCCACGAGCCTGGTCGGCCTTTTCCACCTATTTTCGCTCCACTAACCGAAAAAAGAACTCCTGCGTTAAATCTTCAGCTCGATGCAATGCGTAGCCCTTCGCCCGGATGCACAGATCCTGGGGCCAGCCGACAGATCGTGGGCCCAGATCCTGGGGCCAGCCGATGGTTGCAATGCCAGATCCTGGGGCCAGATCCTGGGGCCAGCCGAC
>JAYSPO010001076.1:0-1062 GCA_043722015.1 Candidatus Kuenenia sp.
GAAAATGCGCCACGGTAAACAGATTGCGAAGGGAGCCGGGTACACAGACGTCATGGGTTGGGCTCCAGCGATGTTACGACCTGTCCAACGCGTGGAAAATGTTCGGACCTAATTCGAAAAAATTTTTGCCAGACTAAATTGTGTAGTACAACGAGCGGTCGCCGTGGAGGACTTGCGAGCCCAACTCCTTAAACCGGTTGCCGTCTATGACCCAGCCCTTGTCGCTACCGAGGAATCGAAGGTTTTCAAACTTTACTTGATTCAATCAAAACTTTCGCTCTGCTGCGATTGCAAGGATGTTTAGCATCTGCTCAAGTCGAGCGGGCTTTACTAAATGGTGTTCGAAACCCGCCGAAAGCGAAGCCAGTCGGTCTGAATCCTGACCATAACCTGTCAACGCGATCAGCATGACGTTTTCGAGGTCTGGTTGCTGACGGATGCGTTTCGCAACTTCATAGCCGTTCATAAGCGGCAAGCCAATGTCCAAGAAAACCACATCGGGAGCAGTTTCGATGGCTGCGTTCAGTGCTGTCGGGCCGTCATTGGCCGTCCGAACATCATGCCCGGAAGCTCGAAGCAGCATTCCCAGCGTCACGGCCGAATCCACGTTGTCATCCACCACGAGCACTTTCAATGATCGTGAGTTCTGCAAGCTTTTGTCCGCGACCAGCGGAGGCAAAGTTTCAGGCGGCAGCGACGGCAACCGCACGACGAACTCGCTGCCTTGTCCTATCACACTGGACACCTCGACATTTCCTCCCTGCAGCTCTGTAAGCCGTTGCACCAAAGCCAGTCCGATGCCAAGTCCGCCCTGTGAACGGTCCAAGGATCGTTCCGCCTGCGTGAATATGTCGAATATGTGCGGGAGTAATTCCGCAGCTATTCCGCTCCCAGTATCCTGCACGCGAATGACGACGTTGCTTCCTGTGAGCGGCAGGGCGCTCACCTCTTCGACAGTCAGCAAAACGTGACCACCCTCCTCGGTGTACTTAGCGGCATTGGTGAGCAAGTTTACCAGCACCTGCTGCAGCCTCGCCGCGTCGGCATGCAGCCAGATCGGTT
>JAYSPO010001077.1:0-7071 GCA_043722015.1 Candidatus Kuenenia sp.
ATGGTGGCGTTCCGGCATGTCGCTGAATTCTTCAGAATTCGGGCACACGGGGAATTCTGACGACTTCCGCTACCGCATTATCCAACGACTGTGTGAGACACTGCACTAGTTCTTTGTCAAATCTTAATCTTCGGGTGGCCGGGGTTGGAGGGCGATAGCCCGAAACCCCGGGGCTTCCTTCGCTCCGCTCAGTCCAGCCCCGGCCACCCAACCCACAATCCTTGCTTTGACAAAGCACTAGTTGCGATCCTGTAAAAGAGACTGAAATTGTTGGAATTCACGATTTCGTGCTCCAGCGGATTCTGCCGAAGTATCGTAAGTCATTATTGGAACATAGTTTACATCGCCAGGATGGACAACCAGTCGCTGCGGAAACGTCTTGACCCGTTTTGCCAATCCTCGTACTGTTCGTGCCGTCGGGACTGAGTGCTGACAAGCATGTGGACCCGACAAAAAAGCGAGCCAATCGCCCCCGGAAGCAGCTAGAGTCCTCCGCCCCCCTGGGATTCGTTGCTTCCGGGATTTTTTTTGCGCTGTGGGCGATGCAAAGCCCGACACCAGACTCTCAAACGCCGAAATGCGAATTCGCCGTCGTTCCGCAATGGCAGAAAATTTCGCTCCGGTAGTCCCTCTATGACTCATTTCTTCCTGGTCACGGATGCACCTGTCCTGTACGCTGCGCAGTGATGGAAGTGCAATCAGTCTGGGCTGTTTGTCTTTTTTGTCCTGGACGACTTTTTGGCTCTCTTCGGAACGCACGATGGACCCGTTGCTTCAAATATTCCTCGGTGATGCAGAAAGCCGTGCCGATCAAAATCGAATGTGGCTTGGATTGTCCGCGCTTCTGATTTTCTGCACCGGCTGTGGTGGATCTGTAAATTCGCATGATCCGGCTGCAACGGACATCACCTCGTCCGCCACAGATACTTCGGAGTTGTCGGCCAACCTGGAAACCACAGGCGCCACCGATTCCATTGGGACGAGCGGCAGGTCAGCAGCAGTGATGGTCAAGCATGGTCGCGGCGAAGTCTGGGTTGATGAAAAAGGACAGAAGTGGTTTGGCGACGTCCCGATGGATGCGTTTTTTGATCAGCCCTACACTGTGGCCAGCGATGCCACGCCGATTGGTGGCGGTGTCGCAACAACCGCAGTCGTTTCCAACACGGGCTCAACCGATGTTCCAGATCCCACGAAGACAGAAACACCCGTCACGCCGTCCGGAACCGAGACCACGCCACCAACAACAGGCGGTGATTCATGGGGCGACCTGATTTCTGAGGTCGAACTCGATAACGAAGTGAAGACGATCCGCAACTTTCTAAACGAAAATCTCCAGTCGGTGAGCAACTACAATGCGTCGATGCTGATGATCCCTCCGAAAGCCGCGACGCTTGCGGCGCTCGCTGGCGTGGCAATGGAACACCCCAACGCAGTCTCATGGAAAGACGATGCGAAGTACGTCCGCGACCTTGCCAAACAGATGAACTCCGACACCCTGCGGTCTGGCCCCAAAGATCAGAAGCGAGTGCTGGAACTCTATGAAGCAATGTCGGATACTCTGAACCGGTCGCGCCCGGCGGACCTGGCAGAACCGCCGGAATCGGACGGCTTTGCGGAGGTGGCCGAAATGCGGTTATTGATGCATCGCATGGACGAAGCGGAAAAACGCATGAAGACCGAAGCTGGGACCGACACCGCTCTGACATCCCGAAAAGATATGGTTGCCCACGAAGCGGCTCTGATGGCGACTTTCGCAAAAATTGTCACACTGCCGGGTTATGGTTACGAAGATGATCCTAAGTTCAAAGGCTACGCCAACGAAGTTGTCAAGGCAGCACTCGCCATCAAGGAGGCAGCAGAAAGCAACGATTTTGCCACCTACGAACTGTCGCTTACAAAAGTATCGACGACATGCAGTAACTGTCATTCCGATTACAAGAATAACTAGGTGTTGAAGGGAAGACCGGGATTTTCGAGGCTCCCGGACTTCTTCTACAACATTTGCACCCGGAGATGTCTGTGAAATCCATACGATTCGTTTCGCACATTTTTTTATGTCTGCTGATGACCACGCTGAGTTCCAACGCTGACATCATCGTGATGAAATCCGGTCAGCGCGTCGAAGGGGAAGTGCTGAAAGTCCAGAAGGACACCTTGTTCGTGGATGTCGGTGTGGACGTGATTCGGATTCCGGTCTCGCAGATTCAGGAACGCATCAGCCAGGAACCTGCGAAAGAGGTTGCAAAAACGACTGACAGTGGCGTCTTCATGACAGCCGATCTGCCGGAACGCACCGTGAAGGAACTCGTCACAAAGTTCGGCGAAGGCGTCGTATTGATCGAGACTCCGGATGGTCTTGGTTCCGGGTTCATCATCAACGATCGTGGCTACTGCGTCACCAACTATCACGTCGTTGAAACGCAGACCCGAGTCGCGGTGACCATTTTTCATCGCAGTGAAAATGGTGACTTTGAACGACGCTCCGTGCGAGACGTCAAAATTCTTGCGCTTAACCCGCACTTCGATTTTGCATTGCTGGAAATTCCGCCACAGGAGAACTTGAAGTTCCAGCCTGTTTATATTGCTGAGGACGACAGCCATCGCGAAGGCGATTCTGTCTTTGCGATCGGCAGTCCACTGGGACTGGAACGATCGGTCTCAGAAGGCATCGTAAGTACGCGTAATCGTAATATGAACGGTATCGTGTACATCCAGACGACGGCTCAGATCAATCCCGGCAACAGTGGCGGGCCGTTGTTCAATGACAAGGGGCAGGTTGTCGGTGTCATCAATATGAAGCTCAGTTTTGGCGAAGGATTGGGATTCGCGATCCCGGTTTCCTACCTGAAACACTTCCTCCGCAATCGCGATGCATTTGCGTTCGATCGTAACAATCCCAACACCGGCTATCATTATCTTGAACCGCCCCGCCGCACGAACGCAAAACAGCCGTACGAAGTTGCTCCCAAAAAAACTGAGCCATAACCAGCACCGTCGGCGAGCGAGGTGTTGATTTAACCAGCATTGCGCACGGTGTAGGCCGGATCAAGCCCGCCGCTAATGCCGGAACAGCGCAAACCCGGATTACTGGTCATCACACCCTGTCACCTGGATCCAGGATGAATTGGCGGGCGCCGCTCCGCCAATCATTGGGTTTGCTCGGTCCGGCCTACGATTCTGTACGCAATGCAGGCTAACGTGGTAAAGGCTTTCAGCTTGTCATTGCTGTTCAGAAAACCTGGAGTTTTCTTCAATCAATGCCACATAGCGCGCCGCTCACGATGAATCTTGAACGAATCTTTCGAGATTTCTACAGCTGTCCGACTTTCCTGCCACTGAATGCTGAACAGCTTTCGCAGATTCCCGCGCTTCTGTCTTTGACGCAACCGGATTGACGAGCCTGCGTTCCACGAAGAACCGGACTCTTCGTCACAACTGTTTTCTCAGAACCATTCGTTTTCGCCGATACGATTGGAGGGCTTTATTCTGTTGCGTACACCTGCGTGACAGATTCACCTTGGGGTGAGGTTCAAATTCTGGAGGGCGCTTGGTATGTCTCAGCATCATAAACTCGTCTACGGCAGTCTGTTTGCATTCGTTGCGGCAACTCACATTGGCTGTGCGGGAAGCGGCCTGAAGAATATGTTCACGAGAAATGAAACAGACGGGTATCATTCGCTCGACGAACTGGAAACCGAAGAACAGTCAGTCGCCGAAACCGAAGTCTCCGGAGACGAGGTTGAGAAACCATCCATAGCGACTCGACTCGCGTCCTGGCGTCCGTTCGGCAAGACTGAGCCGACGGAGGAAGAGACCTCCGCAGCCATTGACGCACGTACTTCGGATGGGGACTCGGAAGACACTGGCAAGAACCCACGATTTCTGGGTCGGGCGTTTACAAAGCGAGAATCGGTCGAACCGGATCCATTCCTGAGCGAAGAGCCAAAACTTGCCGACCGTACTGCGTCTTCTTCATTCAAGGCGGAGTCGGGTAAGGATGTTGCAAGAATCGACGATCCGTTGCAGAAGTCGGAAGATGAATTCGCATTTGAACTCGGCCCGAAGCCGAAATCCGCCAAAGACGCAATCGCTGGCAGCCGGAAAGGCCGGCACCAATCAGAATCGACAGACATTGACACCGACGCAGTCGCGCTGGGGGCATCTCGGAAAGGCGATTCAAGCGGCAGCAACAGTGACGAAGAAGATGATGCGTTGGCCAAACGATTTGAACAGCATTTCCTCCTGAATTCCGTCGGGACTGTGGCGAAAACCGAAACGGAAGCTGCTGTGGTCGCGAATGATCTGCGACAAAAAGTTTCGACCAAAGCTGAGTCGAAGAAACGTGACATATCCCGTATCGCGGAACGCCAGATAAATCAGTTTGATTTCCTTCTGGCAGCCGATTCTGACTCAGATGGAAAAGGTTCCGGATTTGGAAGCACAGCTGATGCTGAACCGTTGCAGAGCTCAAAACGCACCGCTTCGACCTTTGAGAAAACAGGAAACGCACTTGCCGCTTTTGATCAGCTCATGGGAACAGAAGGCCGTGTCGCCGCGCACGATAAAACTGAAGTGACAAGCACTGCCGCCCGGAGTCCAAAGAAAAAGACTTCCGCGTTGGATATCAATGTGGCTGACGCAGAAGCACTTTTTGGAGCAGCCGCCGCTCGGCAGAATACTCGCCTGCCTCAATCGGGGACTGCAGATCGTACGGACTCGGCGAACCACCAGGCTGATAATTCCAGCGCGTGGTTGCAGGCATCAGAGAATCAGGAAGGATTGGAGCAGGAAGATTCGCCGCAAGAGAAACCGGAATCTCAGTCCGGGCGCCACCGTGGCGATGTCGCAAGTGCCTTTGCTAGTCATCTGAATGGCAATTCAGACAATGGCAAAGTACGCCTTCGCAACGCAGCATTCGGTGCACCACCGGCATTCGCTGGAAATGTTGAAGACGAAAATTATTCGGCTGAGGAACCTTCGGACATTCGTCAAAGCAATGCATCGACATTTCCGAACGACCATAGAATTGTTACGGCAAACTATGGAACGGCTCAACCAAACATTGTTCGTCATTCGGTTGGTACAGAAACGTCAACGACTGGCGGTGCTCAGTTTACAGCGGCTCCTGTGGCACCGGTTTCCGAATCGGAATCCGTCAGCGAAGGAGCTTCTACCGCAGCCCGACCGGGACTCGTGCAATCTTTCTCGACACGGAACTGGCTACTCCTCATAGGCGGCGCAATCGTCATCGCCCTGCTGTTCGCGCCAGGTCGTACAAAGCCTCTGACTATGAATCGCCGAGCGGCGAACGGGTAGGATAACCCCGGAATTGTGATCAGGACTCTCGGCTGACAGTCAGGTTGCGACCTAGTGTTGCCATTGTGAGCCGCGACTTTCTTGTGGTCGCTCGGCGGCACAATGGCAAACAGCCGCTGGTCAACTGTTCCGCGTCGCCGGAATCGCAGCAGGAGTTTTCTGATGACGCACGATCCCTGGAGTCGTCCCACAATCGATGACCTTCGCCGAATCCTTGAGAGCATAGGAAAAGTGAATGTTTCGAACAACCGTGAGAACGAGCGTCTTGAACTGTCAGTACCCGCAGAAATTCGCACTCAGCGCGGCAACACGATTGCTGCAATGACCCGCGAAATCAGTCGCACGGGAATCGGCATGCTGCATCGCGGAGCGGTCACACCTGGCGATGTCATTGTCCGCATGGCCAGTGAAACTCGCGAGTTTCAGTACAACGTCCGCGTCGAGTGGTGCTCCCCCTGCGACAACGGCATGTTCATGAGCGGTGGCCGGTTTCTGCCGAATGCGACCGACGAGGGCTGAGAGCAGGCCGAACTGCTTGCTCAACATCGACTGGAAGAGCTGAAGCACGCGCTGAAATGGCAAATCTGATGGCGGAAAAAAGGCGATCAGCAAAGCGATGTGAGAACGGAACTTCTGTTGTTGGAGATCATCGTCGGATGATCCTTCTGATTCTCGTGATGGAGACCACTGTCAGAAGTTCCTTCAGGGCACACATTTCGTACTCGCGTGGAGTCTGAGTTCGGGGTTGTCACTGCAATCGCAAAGTCACCTCGTGCCACTGGGGTTGTTGCAGTTCATGGATTTGCTTTTCCAGTTCCAGAATGATTGGATCAAACTTTGCAATATCAGCAGCATTGTTACCCTGTTCGTGTTTTCGGAACCCGAACAGGTATGTGATGTTCTGAGGTCGCCAGCGGTGGAAGTACAGCTCATTTTTCCTGAGCAACAACTGCCGCAATGCTTCATATTGAGGGTTCGCTTGAGTGGCGAACGACCGCCCCTGTCCGGCGTCGTTGACTTTTGACTCAAGAAACGTTCGCTGCAGAAGTGGTTCGGCCACGTCGCCCGACTGAATTGTGACACTGTGAATCGAAACGCTCTTTGCATCTTCACCTGCAATGCTGATCACCGTTGGCAGTGTCGCCAGGAATTTTTCCTGGAGCTCGAAAGTGAGGAGTTTCGTGTCATTCGGATTCCATTTGACATTTCGAATGTGGACCATGTCGCTTTCCACAGACTGCGATTTCGGATCAACGATGACAACCGGCAGCGCTGCCGGGATATCGAGAAGTCGTTCACGCACAATTGCGGAGGCACAGACGTAACCATGTTCCGTAAAGTGCATGCCGTTTTCAGAAAGGGTACGGTAGATGCTCACGGCCATATCGCTTCGATTGTTGGTCTGCCGTTCCAGTTCCGGCGGTAACTTGTAACACGAGTTGATCTCGTAATCGATTTCTCTCATACGGTGCGAGAAATCGCTGAACAGATCTACAAACAATAGACCACGCGACTGAGCCACGCTTGCGGTTGCTTCAGAATAGACTCTGATCTTCGGGTTGAACCGCGCCGGAGAAGGAATCGGCGAAGGCGCTGGGAGCAGTTCATGCGGCGACACCAGCACGCAGGTGATTCCGGAGGCTGCAAGTTCATCGAGCAAACGGCCTAACTGCTGTGAGTATTGTTCCGGCGTCATTCCCGCCGTCAGTGCTTCGTTTTGACCGTAGCAGATGATTGCCACCGTTGGCTCTTCAG
>JAYSPO010001078.1:0-1437 GCA_043722015.1 Candidatus Kuenenia sp.
ATTCTGTTGTTATGTTCTGGCGTTTCGCAGTGACGACAACGGGCGAGCGGTGTGGACGACACGGAGGGCTGACGCCCAGCCGCTCGCCGACGTCACGAAACTCGCAAAATCGACCTCGTCACTTCAGCCGCAGGAGTTTGATATTTTTGTACCAGACATCGCTGCCATGATCCTGAAGGCCGACGTAGCCCTTGCGAGGATGATCTTTGTAGGCGACGTCGAATTTGTGATCAGTGCCATCTGGACGTTTGTTGGCTGTTGTCCATTGATCGAGATCTGTCCGAGTCACCTCAATGTCGTTGACTTCAATGCTGATCATGCTCCTGTCGCAGGTGATCTGCATGTGGTTCCATTCGCCTTGCGGCTTCATCGCGTTCTTTGAAGGCTGCACAAGATCGTAGAGGGCTCCGGTGTCGTGAAAACCGGCGGTCATAGTGTCGTCGATGGCGACTTCGATGCCGTTGAAGCCTACGTCCTTGCCTTCTCGTGGCTTCAGCGGAAACGTACGGATGAACACGCCGCTGTTGCACTTTGGGCTGATCCTGAAATCCAGCGACAGTTTGAAGTTGTCGTAGACCTCCTTGTGAATCAGCATGTAGTTGCAGGGATGCGGATTCAGCGTGCCGTCCTTCACGTGAGTTGCGGCGACTGGCTGTTCTTTGGAATCGAGCCAGCCGTCGGTGGTCCTGCCGTCGAACAGCAGGGTCCAGCCTGCGGATTTTTCGGCGGGTGTTAATTCGTTGTCGGCAGCGCGTGCGGTGGGGCCCAACGCGAATGTCAGCAACGACAGGGTGAGAGTCAGACGTAAAGACAAAACTCTGTAATTCATCGTGAGAAACCTTTCCACTACTGCGTGAGCTCGCCTCCGCAGGGCGATAAACAAGACCAGACTGTAGGCCGGACCAAGCGAAGCGCCGTTCCGGCAATTGCCAGACACCTGCCGGAACGGCGCTCCGCTTGGTCCGGCCTACAAAAACCACGTGCAAGACGGTGTGCCGGCACGGCTTGTCAGCCGTTTGTCACGCCCTACTAACCCAGATTTGATTGCCATTCTGAACCTGACTCACAGCGACCACCCCTTTCGATATTCCGCATGAATATAGCGGTTGATGTCCGGGTGATTGGTTACTTTCAACTCCGAGGAATCCCACAGCAGGCGACGCCCGGGGGCTCGCAATGACAGCACGCCCAGCAGCACGGTTTCTGTCATCGGGCCGGAATAGTCGAAACTCGCGGCTGGAAGTTTTCCGGACTGGCACGCTTGATACCATTCCTCGTAGTGCCCTGGCGAACGTTCCATCGTCGGAGCAACCGCCTTCGCCTGTTCCAGAAGTTCACCGGGCAGCAACTGCGGCATTCCGCCGTGCGAACTGTGGTACATTTTGCCTTTGCTGCCGACGTACAAAACGCCGTTATCCGGCAATCGCTGGTCGCCAG
>JAYSPO010001079.1:0-3583 GCA_043722015.1 Candidatus Kuenenia sp.
AGGACATCTGACATGCGATTGAAGCCGTCGCGTTGCTGTTCAAGCTGAGCCCGTCGGTCCTGTTGTTCTTCGCTTTTCAATTGATCCGCAGCAGCACCAGAATCATTTGCGGAATTTTGCATGCGTTCGGCGGAACGACTGAACTGACCTGCCATTGCGTGGCGCAGGGCGTCATCCGCTTTTTCAGCGGCCTGTTGCGATTGCTGCTTCGCGCCGTTTTCAACTTTGCGATCCGCCTTGACCGCATCGGCCGTCTCATGGGCCGCTTCGACAATTTTCGCCAGCTCATTCAGCAGATTCTGGCCGACTTCCATTTCGGGTTGATCATCCGGCTGCTGTTTTCCAGCAGCGTCAGCAGCAGCTTCCTGCGGCTTCGCCCCGAGTTCTACCGCCATCGCGGCAATCTTGCCTTCGATCTGTTCCAGTTGTTCATTAATCTCCGACGCCCTCTTGCCCAGATCCTGACGTTTAACGTTCTGCTCCGCGCGTTTGCGATCCTGGTCCCGTTTCGTGTTTTCATCGACGACAGGTGCATTCGGATCAGCGTCTGGTGCTTCGAGAGGCGTTGCCAATTCTTCGGCAGCCTTCGTCAGTTGCTCCTGTGCCTTCTGAATGCCGTCCTGCGGCGTCGCAAGATTTCCCTGCCGCAGATCGCGAATCGCATCATCCAGCGGCTGCACCTCGGGACGCTGAACATCCTGAGCCTGCTGCTGGATCTGATTGCCCAGCTGATCGGCTTCGTTACGAGCCTTTTGAAGTTCGTTGGCGAGCTCCTGAGCATCGCGCGCCGCGTCACGGGCCTCTTCGTTAACTCCTTCGGCGAGTTGTTGCTGCTGCTGAGCCAACCGCTGCGCCTGTTCGGCAATCTCCGCTGCCCGATCCAATTGCGCTTCGCGCGCTGCCTGCAGCAGTTCCTGCTTACGCTGCAGCAGGCTGCCAAGATCTGCGGTTAACTGTTGTTGTTCCTGATGAAGCTGTTGCTGTTTTTCGTCCTGTTGCTTCTGAAGATCTTCCTTTGACTGACCTTCTTCCGGTTGCTGATCATTCCGTTGCTCCTGCAACTTCTGCGAATCATTCGCGAGTTGCTGCGCTTCCAGAGCCAGTCGATTCAGTTCCGCGAGCTCCTGCTCCAGCTTCGCCGCCTGTTCAATTTCGTCGGTCGCCCGGTGAAGTTCTTCGCGAATACGATTGAGATCATTGACTGATTCCTGGATGTTCTGAGCCGCCGGATCGCGATCAGACGCTGCGGCTGCGTCAAGTTTTTCAGGAACGTCTTTGCGGACCTGTTGGGCCAACTCCGTCAGCTTCTCCGCCTGCTTCTTCATCAGCGGATGTGCGGCGGTCTGTTCGGCCAGTTTTTGCAGTTCGCGGCCCTGCGTCTGTTCTTTTTCGCTGAGTTCGCGAACATCCTGCTGGACTTTATCATTCCACTCACGCGACAGCTTGTCCTTGAGTTCATTGCCTCTGTTCGCATCCTGCTGCAACTGCTCTTCGAGCTTGCGCAGTGATTCGACGAGTTTCTGATCGGCTTCACGCAGTGATTTCTGACCGATCGCTTCGGCGTTGTCTGCAATGCGAATGGTCCACGGCCCTTGCCAGACAACCTGCGGTCCGGGGATCGGTCGTTCATCGGCTGCTTTTACTTTGATGGTGACGGTGTCGCCATCGTGGACGTCAAGGGACTTGAGATCGATCTGAAAGTCATGCCCGACCTGTAACGCACCGCGATTGAAACCGACGGCCGGTTCGATGCGAGCTGCGTCAGCGTTCCTGCGGATATGCAATTCAAGTTCACCGACACCGATGTCATCCGCGACAGTGCAATTCAGCGGCAGCACATCGTTCGGTCGCACTTCCAGACCGTCACTGATACCGGACACTGTCAATTTGGGCGGCGTATCCGTCGTGACAATCAGTCGTCGCGTTGTTTCATTCAGATTCGTCAATCCCAGCGAATCTTCGACTCGAAATTCAAATTGCCCACCGCCCAGTGCTTCGAACTGAAACCGAGCTGATGTGCCGTCGACCGACATGACGGCTGGCGATGTCGGAGGTTCGATGTCCGGGGCCGACGCAGCAGCGCCATCGGCAGCTGACAGCGGCTTCCATGTCTGCCAGTCCATGACGACGTTTTGCACGGGCTTGTTGAACGTCAGCGTGATCTCAATCGCACTGTGTTCAAAGATGTGGATGTCGCCAACGATACCATCAAACATTTCGATCGGACGCCCGGTGTAAGTCGGCGGTGTTTCCTGCAGTACGGCCGTCAGAATACGAGGAGGATCGGCAACTGCGAGATCGAACCATTCCGTCGTCGCACCTCCGCCGCGCACGCGGTAGCGGACGGATTCGCGCACATCGGCCAGAGAGACGGTGAAATGCGATTCCGTGTCGTCATACGCCATTGGCAGATCTTCGCTCGTGCCACCATCAGTCTGCATTTCCAGCACCGCGTCGGTCGGCAATGCGCCGGCGACTTTCGTCCGCCAGCGAGGAATCGCGACAAACTGCACATCAGTATTTGCGGCCACGGTCCGATTGCCATCCGGAACTTCAAAGAATAAATTCGACGGTGCAGCAAGATTGGCGAACGGCATCACGAATCTCTGCAACAGCAACATGGATCCCGATGGCCACAACAGCAATGGAATCATCAATGCCAGCACCGACATTATCGCCATTCCCCACCGTTTTATCGTGGGCTTCCCCTGCACGACCTCTGACGGACGGATGCTGCCGATCTGCGAGCGAACATGTTGCTCCAGCCGATTTCGCATCAAAGCGGAACCAACTTCGCTGGACGTGGCTGTTGGAGAACCAATCGAAATCAACGTCGCGATCGCTTCCTGCAGTTGCGGAAAACGCAGATCCACCGCCGCACCCAGTTCTTCCGCAGACGCACTGCTGATCAGCGGATGAATCAGCCGCTTCCATGCCACCGCACCAGTCAACACCAGTGTGCCGACAAGTCCCATCAGACGCACCATGCCGGGCAACGTGACGAAGTAGTCCAGCAAACAACCGAACAGAATGCAGGCGATGAGCACGCACAAAGATTCTGCGACACCACGCAACACCGAGTACACTCGAATGAGCCACTGGCAGCGGTCGAGAATTTCCTGCAACCCGGCAACTCGCGGCAACGCACCTGAGGACATTACACGACTCCTGAAATTCGGCATCTCCAGCGATACACGTTCGCGCGGGCGTTTTGTAGCAGAAGTCGTGAGACTTCTGGTTGCATCAGGGATGCCTCCGAATTTTCACAAATTCGGCTACAAACAAATCTTCGCCGCGCACAAAGACCGGCGAGCGGAGTGGCGTGAGCCCTCCGGTACCTCGTTTTTGTACCGGCAAGCTGACGCATGCCGCTCGCCAAATGTTTCACTCATGACCGCGCGGAGTATTACAGCCTTCGCCTCGCCGCCGCATTCTACCGTTCACAGCGAGTGGAATGCCAGGATTCTGCGATTTTTGTCGTTGCTGAAGTTTAGGATTTGTCCGTATTCAACTATACGTTTTGCCGTCGCTGAAATCTCCAACGCTGCAAAATCCCGTCGGCGGAGCGACGGGTGTACGGTAC